>CALCEF010000187.1 GCA_937901365.1 uncultured euryarchaeote
AATGTCGACAACCAAGGTGAAAGAGATGTCAAGGCACCTTGTGGAATTCTACCGGGCAAAACGGACGAGTTGATCATCTTCGGTGGTCACCACGACACGGTCTACAATGGACCGGGAGCCATTGATGATACATCGGGAACTGCCACGGTTCTCGAACTTGCACGACAATTCGCAAACATGGCTGAGAGCAAGGGCGAGCCATATTACACAATGAAATTCTGCACATGGGGTGGAGAAGAAGAGGGATTGCATGGCTCAAAGGCCTACGTCGCGTCCTACATGGGTCAATTGCAAGAAAACCTGCGAATCTACATCAACCTCGATATGAATCATGTCGATATCGATCTTGAGAATCGGGGCAATGGTTTGTGGATGTTTGGCAATGATGCGCGTGACATGGAAATTATCAACCAAATCGTGGATCAATTCCGAGATGAGAATCCGATGGGATTGGCTTCCAAGTATGACATCAATACACAGACACTTGATGGTGCAAAGGGAGCAAGTGATGGGATGCCATACAACTCTGACCACGGACCCTTCGTCTATGATATTCAGCAGCAAGATGGAGATGATCGGGGGCGAGCAATCGTCTGTTATGGTTCAGGCTCTTGGGAATACCACACCTACAAGGATACAATGGATCGATTCAACGAAGAATCTCTTGCAGTGAGTGGAATCATCTATGGCTCATACGCTGCTTGGTTGGCTTGGGGATGATACAATGGCCCTTCGAAGAGCTCATGCCAGCCACATCTTATTGAGGCAGAAATCTGATGCTGTACGAATCCTATCTGAAATCCAAGAGGCAAAGAAACCACTCAAGATTTTTCAGAAGGCAGCAAAGAAACACAGCAAATGTCCTAGTGGACAGCGCGGTGGAGATCTAGGTTGGTTCCACGAGCGACAAATGGTTCGAGAATTCAGTGCAGCGTGCTTTGAACAACCGCTCAATGAAGTTGACAGATTTGTCAAAACCGAATTCGGTTATCATCTAATCTGGGTCCACGAAAGGGACGAATGAGGTGACAGCATGAGTACGATTGTCGCCGTTGAGGGTTACAAAGTCAAAGGTAAACACGGCGTGTTTGATTATGAGCGAGAGAAGGATCAACCCTTTGTCGTCAGCATTTGGGTTGTTCTCAAAGAACCTTCAAGCGATGATGATTTGGCTTCAAGTGTCGACTATGGTTTCCTACAACGAACTGCGCATGATGTCATTGTTAGCGGGGATTCGGTCAAGATGATGGAGACACTGTGCGACAAAATCATCGAGATCGTCTCAGGTCATCTCAATGTTGCAGGAGTCAAGATTCGAATTGAGAAGCCGAATGCACCAATGCCTCACAATGGGGGATTGGCGGTGGTCGAGCGGACTTGGCCAGAAGGATTGACCTTCTAATCAGGCACCTGCAGCCGCTACAACCGCATCATAGTCTGGCTGAACACCAGGATTTTCACCCACCCATTTCCACATGACGTCGCCGTTCTCATCGACGATGAATACGGCTCTCTCACTGGCAGTATATCCAGGCATTCCGGCAAAGTCGTGCAAGGCGACACCATATGCTTCAACCGTTGAACGCGTGTAATCGGATAGGATCGGGAATGTCAGACCATTCTTCTCAACAAAGGCTGCATTCGAAAAACGTGCATCGACACAAATGCCGAGAACGGCGACACCGGCGTCATTCAATTTTGAGATGTTTTGCTCAAATGTACACATCTCGGTCGTGCAGATTCCTGTGAAGGCGGCAGGGAAGAAAGCGAGTATCACTTTCTGTCCTTTGTAATCTGAACCGCTAACCATGTTGTTGTTGTGATCGAGTAGACTGAAGTCCGGAGCATCATCGCCGACGTTTACCATGACTCTGTCGTGTGGCGACCACGCTAAGAACATGCGCCCGTTGGCACTAGAACATGGGGTGGCGAGACATCGTGTCGGCTGAGCTCGGCATTGTGGTCATCACAGCCGATGATTGTCTGCATTGTATCGAATTGGAAGCCGCCCTGAATGAGCAACCGTTGGATGTCCCCAACCTTTGGATTGAGAAACTGAATGCGGATGAACTCTTTGCGGAGTTTCCCGTATTTGCGGCGGCTGTAGATGTTCTACCCTTTGTTGGTATTTTTTCACAGGGTGTTGAGAAATCTGTGGTGCGGGCGGCGACACCACAGCGGATTGCAGAAGCCCTTGCTGAACTCTGAGACAGCGATGACTTCATCCGTCCTCATAGAGGACGGGGTTGCATGGAGGAGGCGCTGAAGCAGGTTTTCGTTCCCATCGTCGCCACTCCTGGCGGCGAGAAAACACAGCTCGGCGTATTCTCTACCGAGCAGGATGCGTGGGATGTGATGCGCGCTTTCTTGGCCAAGGCTGGTGCCACCGATGTGGTAAGTGGTAGTATCATCGCTTGGGAAATCGATTATGTCGGCGAGGAGGGTTCTCTGGAACTCGCAGCCTTTGACCGCAACAATTGTCCAGTTTGTGATGAAATGTCGTTCTGGGTCGAAGGTGATCAGGAGAAAGCCCGATGCTATTTCCCAAGATGTGGAGCTTGGATTGAACAGAATGCCTACGACCCCAGTCGCTGGGATTGTGGCTGGCCCGCAGCCAACTGGAACAAGCGCGCTGAGGATTACGAGCAGGCCTACAAGGGGTTGGTTGCGATGCGTGCACAATCGACATCGGCAGGGATGACGGGCCGGATGGCCTCACGTGAGGCTTGGTTGGATGAGAAGGACCGAGAGAGGCGGACCATCCAGCAAAAGAAATTCGACGCCATGTCTGATGAAATGACTGAGTGATGACATGGTCGATTGGATTTCAGCCATCATTGCCTCAATATTTGGGGCGGGTGAAACCGTCGATGAAATCCTCGAAGAAGAGTGATTCAATAGAAGAATACGTGGCTAAGGCCCCGATTACTCCTCTTCACCGGATGAGCCCAAGGATTCCGCATACCATGTTTCAAGGTATTCGACCCGACTTTCATCCAGTCCGAGATTTTTGGCCTGGTGGGCGAGTAATTTTCTCTCGTTTTCAGTGAGGATTCCATCGTCCATCACCATGGAATATGCTTCGAGGTAACTCTGTTCATCTTTGGTGAAGGCTTCAGGCATCAAGATGATGACGAGGATGTTGATCGTATTGTAAATCGGTTTGCGCATCACCGTCAGTGGAACACCGACCACCAATGCACTGGCAACACCACCGTACGGAATGATGCCCTCCAATAACTCCGCGACGACTAGGATACAAATGGCGCCGGTGAAAACGAAAACACCCCAGGACATGCTTCGACGCAATTGCTCATCGATGCCGAGAATGTCATTCTTGAGAATCGCATAACTGAACATGAATCCTTCAAACATTCCCGTCAATAGAATGCTGAACATGAATCCGTAGAGACAGTAGAGATAGATTGGCAATAGGTCACCATCAATCGAAGCCAAGTCGGCCAAATTGAAGTCGCCGAACCGGAAAGTCATGTAGACGATGGACATGACCAGCAAACCCTTGATTGTCGCTTTTCCAGCAAACCCAATGAACAGTGAGCGTGCTTCATTCGCTTGGTTCTCCATTCCATCTTCTTGATCGAATCGATTCCATGCGCCACGCATCATGAATGCGGCAACAATGGCGGAAAGCGGAGGAGCGAGAAGCAATAATTTGCCCGCGGGAGAACTCCCTGGTACAAACCACGAATAGGGGAAGGATTCCTCTGTCTCCACACAACCAGCTTCGATTGGAGGTGAACCGGGGGTCGCAGTTAGAACCACTTCTTCATCAACGGCATTGCATTCAATGTGATAGTTGCCACCAAAGGCATCGACAACACTTCCACTTGAAGAGATCAAAGCCGCGATGATGACGGCAGTGAACACCGGAAGGGCCCACCACAGATTGTTTCGAATCTTCTCATTGGCCATGAAATCCAACCGCTTGGTTGGATAGAACGAAACCGTTGAGAGATACATAAACAGACACAACAGTGAGCAGAAATACCACCCGACCCGATAATACTCCATTACAGGTAACATGTCGGCACTGAAGGGATACGAGTTGTACCAAGAGGCCATTACCCGATATCCTTCAGCGAGCAGAAGAATTGCCATGAAGCGATTTTCGGGCGCGTGACTGCGCGCTTTGAGAATCAGTGCAGCCAAGAAACAGAGGACAATCAGTGTCAAAATCGAGAGTATGCAAATGATGTAAGTCAGCCCTAAGGTATCTCCTGTCTGGAAATTGATTTGCATAAATTTGTTCCAGTAGTAGGGGAGAATGGGTCCCATGCCGTCCAGTGCCATCGCAGGTTCGTGGGTCAGCATTCCCAAAAACTTACCCTACGGGTAAATGGACAGATTACATTTCTTCGATGGGAATGATGCCCACCGCTTCGCAACCGCGCCTTAGATGCTCGCGGGCCAATTCACTCAGGATGAGGTTCTGAACATTGACAACGCCTTCCTCGATGACGTAATTGTCACGGTAGAAGCGATTGTAATCCACCGCCAGAGCACTCAGCCATGCACAGAAATTGTGTGGTGCACGAGAATCGATGGCCGTCTGCAATTCATCGTTCATGTATGCCATTCTTCGAACCAAATCTGCAGCGGAACCTGATAGAGCGGATGCATCGAGGCCTTCGGAAAGATCCACGTCACCAACCTTGCGCTGAATCGAGCAAGCCCTTGCATGACTATACATGATGAATGGAGCGCTATCCGCTTCTAGACTGAGAGCATCTGACCAACGGAATGTGATGCCTTTCTCAGGTGAGATTCGAGCGATATTGAATCGGGTGGCACTGACACCCACAGATTCTGCAATCTCAAGCAATTTTTCCTCGGGCAGATCGGAACGGGCCTCTCGAACTGTTTCCAGCGCACGCGCGCGAGCCTCATCGAGTAGGTCATCCATGTAGACGACGTTGCCTCTTCGAGTACTCATCTTCCCATCGGCCAATTTTGTAAAGGCATAGAATACAACCTCTGGGGTTTGTATGCCCAGTTCCTCTAACGCGATTCCCACCTGTTTGGATTGCAATTTGTGGTCTTCACCCAATATATTCAGCAGGTGATTGGAACGTGTCCATTTGTACTGATGATATGCCAAATCTCGTGTAGCGTATAGGCTGCTTCCATCGCCACGACGATAGTAGAATTGTGTCGACTTACCCTTCACGCCCTTGCTTTCCAACTCAAGGTAATGGGCACCATTCTCAGCGACCCCGTGAAGTTCGGAAGATTGTAGTTGATCCATCAATACCTCGACGCTACCATCGACAATGAATCTCGATTCTTTGGTGAATGTATCGAACGCGATGCCCATTCGACCCAAAGTGTCCAACATCCCATCAAGAACGGGTTGGTATGCTGCTTCGAACCGATTCAGGATGTCTTCATCGGCCTCCTCGCTCTTCTGAACCAATTCGGTGACGCCTGAGTCGACCGCTGGATCTTGAGCTTTCAGCAGATTGGCTGCTTGGTACCAAAGAACTCTGGCGTGATCCTCTTTGTCAGAATGTGGAGATTCTTCAATTGGAATCTCACCCTCTGCGAGAAGTGCTCTAACTTGTTCATCATCAAGATTCTCCAAGGCCCAACACAGAATCCCAACTTGCTTGCCCATGTCATCGACATAGTATTCGGCGGTTACATCGTACCCTGCAGCACGATGCATGCGTACGAATGTATCGCCAAGGACCGCATTTCTCGCACGACCTACGTGGAACGGACCATTGGGGTTGGCGGAAGTGTGCTCGATCATGATTGATTCCTTCGGTTCTGGTTCCTTCGACAATTGCGCCGATAGCCATTCCATTGAGGCTCGAATGTTGACGTAAGGACCTACTGCAATCGTTTCGCCAATCTCCAATTGCAATGCATCGGCGATTTGTTGGGCGGCTTCATCGGGTGAGCAACCCAGTTGCTTGGCGAACGGGAAGCAAGGAAGTGCTAGGTCACCCTGGCTGGCTTCTTTTGAACGTGAAAGCATGTTTTTCCAAAAATCACCTTGGATGCCAACAGAGGCCATGGCTGATTCCAGAGATGGTAGGACTTCGTCAATCAATGCCTGCATTCGATCAACTCCAAGGGTAGCGCAGTAAAGCGGCCAGTCCAGCAAAAGCCTCCATCAGGGTTGCACCTTCTTCGGTATCCATCGAAATGAGTTTGACTTTACTGGATGAATGCCCAGCCATGAGCGTGAGTTCGTCCATCAGGGAAATCGTGTTGTCTGGGTCCTCTCTGATTTGATCAGGGGCTGCTGAACAAGATGGGCAAGGAGGGATTTCGACCAAACGTTCGGCTGTAACCTGCCACCCATGCTGGCACTGCCGACAAGAGTACGCTTGACGGATTTTCCGCAAACCTTCCGAGAGCAACAGTGTGTCGACTGCGCCCTGCTCAAGTGCGCTCCTAACCATCATCTCACCGTAGGTGGCTTTGGGATGACTCTGCATAATTTCTGACAGGAATTGGTCGACCAATTGACGCTCGGCATCCAACTCAATTTCATGCATTAGGCCGCCTGCCCTTTGAACCAATTCACGCAATCCGGATTCGTTTGAATAGCCGACATCGAAGGTCGGCTTGCGAACAAGTTTGGCGACTTCGTGATGGAAGAATTCACCTTTGAGAACTTGGTCTTTGGTCGCCCCTGGACCACCTATAATGACACCCTCCATATTGTCAATCATCCCAAGCCAGTAATTACTTGCATGCTCTGCTGCACGCTTGAAAAATTTGTGAGCGTGTTCTTCAATCAATCTCTCGAAACGCTGGGCGGACTGCCCACCTTGGCGGTGCTTGCCCATGATATTGGATTGCATTTCTTCTTGGCAATGGACCGACTTCCCGCTGGCCAAACCATAGGCAGCTTCGCCGCGATCGATGACGAAAATACCGTAACAGGTCTTGTCGATTAGCATGTCTTCCAATTGAGTGACTTCGAATGTGCTGTCACATCGATACCGGAAGGAACGGAACGGCTCAGGAGGGTCATCCAATACAATGGTGGTCATTCGAGTCTTGTTATTGCCCACAATCACATGTCCGGTGAAGATTGCAATACCATTCTCAGGAGTTTCTCGCATGTTGTTAATCGAAGAAGCCGCAGACTCAATCGCATCAGAAACGTGCTTCCTAGTTTGCTTCGATTTGATGTTTGATGCTTGACCCAATTCTTGTGACAATTGTTGTCGGACATCGTGTATGGCCCGATCGGGTGGAATAATCAGAGTCACGAGTTCTGTACCCATACCTCGCATGTTGCTCAAATCGTCCAATGCATTCTTCGCTTTGAGGCGGCGCTGCTGCATCTCAAGTTCCTCGGACATAGCGCATCCTCAACCTTGGCGGTGACTCGGCCCTCATCAATCCTTCCGGCGGCGTAGCCGCTCGGAAGGGAAGGTGTCATGAATCGTCACCTATGCGACCAGTATGATGGCAGCCCCTCTGGTCCTTGCACTTGGTGGTAGTTTACTGCGCCCAGAAGAGAGTGAGAGGCACGCTTGGCTTTCCTCTCTAGCAGACCTTCTTTCGAAGAGTGATGCACGGATTGGAATCGTCGTCGGAGGGGGTGCACCGGCTCGAGAGGCGATTGAACTGGCAAAACCTGTTCTAGATGACGTAGCTGCATTAGATGAAATCGGGATTGCAGCGACTCGATTGAACGCGGCAATCGTCGCCCAAATATTGCAGGGTGCCGATCTGGATGTTTGTACTGGCATTCCATCCGATGTCGCATCGGCTGCAAGAGGACTTGAGGCACACAAGGTCGTGGTGATGGGTGGAACTCGACCTGGGCACACCACTGACAACGTTGCAATTCGGTTGGCAATCGAGTCAAATGCGACAAGATGTTTGATTGCGACAAATGTTTCGCATGTCTATTCATCAGACCCAAGAGTGGACTCAGGTGCACGTCCTATAGAATCTATGACACTCTCAGAGTTGCAGCAAATTGTCGGGCCACCTGTCCATGGAAAGGCAGGCGGTTCAGCGGTCATCGATCCGATCGGAGTTCAAGCAGCAATTGACAATAAATTGCCATTGGCAGTCCTCGATGGAAGGGAATTAGACAGAATTGCTGATGCTTTGGCAGGCAAGTCCTTCATTGGGACACGTATTGAGGTGGAATGAGGACATGGCCAACAAGCAGAAGCTCGCCGACCAGATTCGCGCCAATGTCGAGAGTTCGAAGGCTGGAGAGAAGAAGAAAAAAGGCGGAAAGACAGGTCTACCAAAATCTGCCAGTTCAAACGCTTACGTTGCACCCCATCGCCATTGTGTAATCTGTCAATGCCCTATTGCACTCAATCGAGACCCAGCAATTTGTGGAGAGACGAAATGTTCTGACGAATACGATAGTCGTGAAAGACAGCGAAAGAGATGGAATATTCTGCTATACGTGGCACCCGCAATCATGGTGGGTGCGTTGGTGTTACAGTTGATGGCGAGTGCCTAAGGAAGTGAATCAATGTCAATCATGGTTAGGGTCATGTCATTGTTACCGTTTGCAACAGGATCACTGTGTTTGCTTTTGGTATTGGTTTCATACTTCGGCTTCGCCTCAGGGACCATTGATGATGAAATTCCAGCGTTGCCATGCGTAGGGGACCAAGATGAATGTGTAACAGGGATGTCTGAATCGGACCTCGATGTCCCAACAGCATTCTTTTTGCTAGATGTTCACCTTGAGATTTCAATGGAATTAGAGGATGAAGCTTGGATTGGAATTGTGGATTCCAAATATGCAAAATCCTGTCCGCCAGGGGATACTGGATTGACAAATTGCACGGCATCTGATTACGAATTCCTAGCAGGTGGACCCGACCACGAGGGAGCCATTAGTCATGATTTGAAGCCGGGAAGTGTACGCTTTGTCACCGGTGGTGATGAGGGTGCCATTGAACTACAAGACAATGCAATCACAACCGATTGGTCGGTGCATCTCGCAACTTGGGTCGAGGTCATCCTTGTCCTCGCAGGGCTCGGTTTGTGTGCTTCTGGAATGCACATGGCATTCCCCATGGTCGCAAAGGCGCGCAAGGACTGAGCCCTTGCGTGGCTTTCAAGAACCGAATGCGGGTGGGGTAGAACATGAGTGGGTTCAACTGCAGTGGATGTGGGGCAGCCATCGATATCGGTGGATTGGAGCCTGCGGTGGCTGAACGCAAGGTTTTCTGCGTACGTTGTGGTCATGTGACAACGATTTGATTCAAACTGAATCGTCTCGAACGTGCCAATTTTCTGGCAATGAAAGTGGGTCCGTTCCTCTCATTTCCCCAATTCTCTCGATGATTTCATATCGCAAGCGCTCGATGCCGGCTGATTGTGTTGCACTGATGACAAGATGGCCGGTGTCTGGATTTCGAATCTCAGGGATTGGACCTTCTGGATCATCACTCAATGCCGCTTCCATCTCACAAACAGCAGCCCATTCTTCTGCATCTATATTCTCCAGAAGATCACCTTTTCCGTCGACGACAATCAGTGGAGTTTGAGGCAACAAGCTCGCTACTTCGTTGAGCAGATTTGACTGTGCTTCCATACTGGTGCCGCCTGATTCTGATGGGTCCATCAAAAACAAACAGAGATCGCCAACGTGTTCCAATGCTGCTATCGCTTGCATCTCAATTTGGTTACGATCTTCCATTGGTCGGTCAAGAAGACCAGGGGTATCAACGAGTTGGTATTTCATACGACGATTCACAAAGTGACCCACATGCAGTTGCCGTGTTGTAAATGGATAAGCGGCGATTTCCGGTTTGCCGCTTGACATCGATGCGATGAGCGCAGATTTCCCAACATTAGGTGCGCCAGCGACGACCAAACATGGTTCGGTTGGGTCAATCATTGGCAAAGTCCTGAGTATATCTCGGGCTTCGCGAAGGAATTCGAGATTCTTATCGATTCGACCCATGATGCTTGAAATGCGACCATAGGCTTCTCTCCGTGCCTCATGCATTGGAGGGAGATTGACCATTCTGCGCAACTTTTTCGAGTTCTGCTGTGAGATTTCAACACATTTCTCGGCAGCCCATTGACAGGCTCCCAAACTCTGTCTATAGTCGTCACAACCCACTGCCGCTTCGACCATCGCCACATCAAATCGCGACATCTTGTCGAGGCTTGGCCAGCGTCGAACCCAATCCAGAAGGGTAGCAGAAAGTGAATCTCCAGCAGATCCGACCATTCGGGTCATCTGCTTCCGAGTTCGATACACTCGATCTTTATCGACAACGGCATCACCCGCTTTTTTTGCCTTACTGAACGCCTTATCGAGGAGTTCCTCTACGGTCAAAACGGTTGGGATTTCTCTCCAAACGACTGAAACCATGCGTTCCCCTCACCCCTACGGCGTAGACCATCCCTCTTCAAACAAGAGGCTGTTCCAACCCATCGGTTCAAGAGCGACCGCTGACTGGGCTGGTCGATTCCGATGACTGATGATTCACCAGACCTACCAGATTGGGCACTCTCAATTTGGGAAACCCTCGGCAAGCCAGAAGTATGTGAAGATGTGCTTACAGGTCCACTTCTAGACCGCCGTGCAGGCATGAGGCGTGATGATTTGGTCGAGGTTTTACTCGATGCTCGCTCTTTGCCAAAGGATGCTGAAGAGTGGGTGCGCGGTCGATTGATTGGAACGAACAAAATGAGTGTAGAAATCTTGGATACAGACGGTGTTTACCGCTATATCGCACGCGACGTAATCGTAGAAGTTCGCTTGGTTGCGCACATGAGACCGGCTTACATCGATGACGAGGAATTGCTCAAATTCGAGCGTGAAGACCAGAAGCGTCGAACCAAAATCCACGAAGATGTGGAGAAGAAGACCAAGGGTGGAGACGACGATCATCTGTGGGGTTGAATGAATGGATGCCCACCCCGATTGGCAAGTCATCGACGAACACCATCTGGAACGAGTCTGGTCCTTTCCTGATTTTGCATCTGCCTTAGAATTCGTCAACAAGGTTGGCGCCATCTGTGAA
>CALCEF010000188.1 GCA_937901365.1 uncultured euryarchaeote
TGTGAAATTCAAATCGAGCACATAAGCCCAAGAGTTTCTGCTAGAACCATGAGAATCACCACTTTCAGTCAGACTGTCCAGTAAATCACCTTCACCAATCAACTCCACACCATTGAAAATTTTCCATGTAAGAGAAACTGGGGGCTCCTCATCGATATAGACTCCTGAAATGTTGAGACTCGATTCAATCAGCATCCCTTGATTTTGATCGATTATCAGTTGTGGTGAATCATCTGTTACAGGTGACTCGGATAGCCCGTAGGGTAAGAGCAAAATCACCAAACAAAAGACCGAACCAATACGGCCCATGCCCTTCACCATGATAGCAGGGCTGCCTACACCGTTTTCAATCGTTGGTTCGATTGAGCGCCCTGAAGGGCGCTTTTTCACCTAAACCCGTCATTCAAAGTTGTCACAATGCTGACCTTGGCCTGGGAAGCTTGTCGGTTCACGTGGATTGGTGTACCATTTTTCTTCACACTTGTTTGTGTAGCCATCTTGGTCGACGTCAATGAGCGCATCAGCAGCATCGAATGGGTCGAATTGGAAGTAATATTCCCAACCTGAGGCCATGTCATCATTATCGTGATCTTGGTAGAATACTTCGGGCCCATCCTCTAACCCGTCACCTTCGGTGTCGTTTTGGACAGGACTTGTCCCATTCAGCAGTTCTTCGTAATTGGTGTAATTCTCCAAGTCATCATAGAACTGCCCTCCGGCTTCAGTTGTGGGGTCGATATGGCAGTTGAATGTGGTCGGGTCATTGTGAGATGGGCAATACCGGTTCAACAGGTTTGTGCGGTTCAACCCATCTTGGTCGAAGTCTTCTTCGCCATCCTCAATACCATCTAGGTCACTGTCAATCATGCTTGGATCCATCGGTCCACGAGCGCCGATTGCTTGCAATTCCTCGGAATTCGAAAGTCCCAATTCTAGAGCCTTGTCAGACCAGTATACTTCCCAACCATCTGCCAGCCTGTCTCCGTCGGTATCGTCATCCACAGGATTGGTATTCCACCGGTCTGGGGCCTCCATTGCGTTTGGCAACGTATCATTGTCGACATCGAAGTTGGCATCAGGCAAACTGCCCATGGCGGGGTCTAAGGCCCATCTACCGCCCTCTGCAGGCATTGAGAACCCGGTCAGATTCATTTCCCAGATGAAATATTTCGGATCGGCTTTCCCGTCGTTATCAGCATCTCCTGCACTACCTGACCATTCTTGGATACCGTTCAGGTAAATCCAGCCACCAGCGGCCTTCTCACAAGATGAATCCTCGCAGCCAACCGGCCTCCATGGGGTCATAGAAATCCACAATGAATGCGAACGGGTATTGTCCGTTGTTGATTCCACCTGCATCTCCCATCCATCGAGCATGCCATCATTATCTGTGTCATTGACCAATGGATTTGTTGCAGACTGCCAAGGACGGGGGATGAATAGAACTTCATCCCCATCATTCAACGTATCATTGTCTGTATCAGAATTGTTAGCGTGTGTGATGTACTGATCCAATCCAAGCGCTATTTCTTCACCATCCTCTAACCCATCATTGTCAGTGTCGAACATGGAAGCATTGGTTGTGTAGGGGACGCCATCCCAGACGAATCCATCTACAGATTCAGTGTAATCTTCCAGATTGTCGCTATCGGTGTCCCTATTGCTCGCATTGGTGTAGGTAATGTAGTATTCACGACTGTCATTGAGACCGTCACCATCGGTGTCGAAAACACCTGGATCACTGGTCACATGGACTTCATTTACACCCCGGTTCACAACCCGAATCGTCCAACCCATGACCTCAATTCCATCCAACAGGCCATCCCCATCGGTATCAGGATTGAGTGGGTCGCTTGAGCGACCGTCGACGACTCCATCTCCGTCTCTGTCGCGAGCTTCATACTCATCCAAATTCGTGAATCGCTCATCGTGCTCAACAATGTTCATCCAGACAAAACTCCGCTCTGTAATTTCTTCATTAACTACAGCATTAATCGAGTATACGAATCCATCACAAGGGGCTGAAAGAGGAATCAGTTCATACTGCGAACCACCTGAACTGGCACCTGAAAGCGTAACCTTTGCCCATGCAACCGTTTGATTCGCCGTAACCTCTTGGTAGAGGTCGACTGAAATCGCGTGCACTCGCGCGAACCCATCAAAATCAGAAAGGCGAACATCACCGTTGCCATCCTGGTCGAATCCATCATGGTCAGGATCATCGTTTCCGTTGCTTCCATTCCTTGGATTCAATCCATTGTTTGCTTCCCAACCATCAGGCATGAAATCGTCATCGGTATCTGCATCGGTTGGATCGGTGAATTGAGAAGGCCCCCAAGTGTAAGCCACTTGGTATTCCTCAACGTTGGACAAACCATCACCGTCTGAATCGGAGAATGAATCAGTCGCGTTTGCTGGGTCTAGGACCTCAACATAGCAGAACTCAAACCCATCGGGCATTCCA
>CALCEF010000189.1 GCA_937901365.1 uncultured euryarchaeote
TGTCCTCATTTTCTGATTCACGCTTCAGGCGTAAGAAAGCCACCAAACCAATCAATGGAGGGAGCATGAGTAGTATCCACATCAAAGGTGTCATCTCAGATTCAATCATCAATCCACTTTGGTATTCAGTAGTCGTGTTGTCTGTGTGTTGAATTTCAATGATGACTTCACCAGATGCCCATTCATCGACCGAAATTATGTGTGTCATTTCACCGGGGCCATCGACACTGGCTTCAACTGCCCTGAATTGTGAGGTGCAATCCGATAGGTAGCACAAGCGGAAGTAGGACTCTCCTTGTCCGTCATTGACGATTGACACATTCAATGCACCAGGGTCACCCGGCCCACCATCGCCAATCTTGGCCACATCTGTAATTCGATATAGGGCTCCGATTGGCGGTTCGACGACGAACATCATCGAATGGGTACCCGTGTTGCCTGAGGAATCGGTTGCATTGACCACGAGTGTATGTCGCCCCGTCGACAATTGCGGGAGTGTAAATGACTGAACCTCATTCCACGTTGTGCCAACATCCAGAGTTTCTCCATTCACTTCTACCGTCCAAGTGAGGTCTTCGATTGCATCGATATCGTCCCATGATTCATCCAAACTTACCTCGACTGGAGAACCACCTTCAATGGGGTGATTCAGATCACCGTAGTAGTTCCCATCAACAGTGAGCGCGGGCCTAGGTGTTGGATTTGTACGGTCGGTCACAGTCACATCCCAGTCTTGAATCAGAACATTGCCTGCAGCATCTGTTAGATTGAGTTGTAAACTGTATACTGTAAGCGATTTTGCTTGATGCCGATCTTCAATGCTCAAGTGTTGTCCATTAATGTGCTCACCTTGAACGAAAATGTCATTCCATGCATGATTTCCAATACCCAAATGAATCCAGCCACTACTCTTGTTGCTGGTCCATTCAATATCGACAGGCGGAGCCGAATCATCTCCGGCTTGAACCGCACCTGATAGCACTGCACCAGATGGAATTGAAATGGATTGATTTCCGTAATCCACATCGACAGGGTCAGTGTCATCGGGGTGAAGGTACTGCATTTGCAACGTACGAGACGGTTGAACACCATCGATGTATACGTCCATCGATTGATTGGCCATGAGTCCCTGAGGATCCGTGCATTCTAATGTCAGATTCAACCAAGAACTTGGACTCAGATTGAGGAACATCGTATCAATTGTAATCGATGATGCTTCTTGATCGAGTAGGGTCGTGTTTCCATCTCTCAGAATAAATCGATTTGTCGGCTCAGTGATTGACGTATCAGTACAATCTGAAACAATTTGAGAAAGTTGACCGAATGGCAACCAAGGAAGCTGCCCACCTTCAGCATGGAATCCCACGCTTGGGGCAACATTCGTACCGAGTGCAATGGTCGCATTACCTGTGACAGACACCTCCCCGCGATGGATTACAAAGTCATCAGGTAGGCCACTGATGTAGTCACTTTGCGGAGAATATCGAAGCTCATGTGGTGTTGGTAGCGTGATTCGTAAATCAGTTTCATCAGCTAAATCTCCAGTGATTGGAATCCAAAGAAGGCGCGTCGAGCGCCCATCCCCTTGACCGGTCAGATTTGCATCCATTGACCAACCCCATGTTTCGTTGTTGACATATGCCGAGATATTTGCATCGCCCAGCATGTCGATTTTGTCATATGCACAGCATCCGATTTCTGTATTCGACGAGATCCAATCAAAGAACAGTGTGTTGTTCCCACCGAATTCATTGAGGATTTGATTGTCAATTCCCAAGTGAGCATCCGGCAAATCGGGATGTCCGAGAGAATTCGGGATTGAAATCGTAGATGTCCACGTAGCGTTCATCTGAACCGATTGTGCAATCGGACCGAGAATATCCAGATGTGCGCTTCCAGAAATCGCCAGTGGCGTTTCAATCGATTGGTTGAGGAAATCGGTAGCATTGGTATCATCATCGAAAACCAACCAACCCTCTTGAGGAATGCCATCAATGAGTCGAACCATCGTCCAATTACCCTCAGGGAGATGCATATTGAGTGGTTGTTCGGGGTCGACAGGGGTGAGATTTCCAGAATCATCCCAGAGCAATACTGTTCCAGGGGCTTGTTCACTCCATAGGTGAACGGTACCTTCCTCAGCCGCTACAATTGGCAATGGTGCCAATACGAGAATCACGACGAGAAGTATCGCCTTTCGCATTTGAACACCTCAAAGACGTGATCCATCATCAAAGATGATGGTTGAGCCGGCTGAATCTATGATGAGTGGGATGACCTTGTGCGCAGTTTCAACCTTAGAGCGAATTTCTTCCGTACCTTGGAAGAGGAAAAATCCTCCACCACCTGCTCCCAACAATTTCCCTCCGGTCGCTCCCATCGAGATAATGCTGGAGTAGAGATCATCGAGAGCAGACACGGTGATTCCATCCACGAGATCTCGCTTTATCTGCCAAGATGCATCGAGTAAACGACCAACAGCAGCATGATCTCCAGATTCAAGGGCCTCTCGAACCTCGATTGCTTGTTGACGTAGAGTATCGAGTTCAGAACGCTTCTTGTCACTAGATGCAGACTGTTTGGCCAGTATTCCACTGGCCTTCCGAGTCATTCCCGTATACACCAAGAAATAATTGTCTTCAAGCGCATTCTGATCCAAATTGATTGGTGTTACATTGACAGAATCATCTGCGAGGAAAGAAATCTGATTTGACCCACCAAATGCAGCTGCATACTGGTCCTGTCGGCCAATCGGCTGACCTAGGATTTCAATTTCTATGCGACAGGCTTCCTCTGCCAACTGTTCAGCATCAGGTGTGCGTCCAGCATAGGTGTGGAGTGCATTGAGCAAACCTACGGTGAGTGCCGACGATGAACCAAGCCCAGTGCCCCGAGAAGGGATGTCTGCAATCGTGGTAATTTCAACACTGTGAGTTACTCCAGTCATCCGCATCGCTTCACGAACCAGTTCGTGCTCCAAATCCTCAAAATCATCGACAATTTCAGTTTGTGAATAGCCGACTCGAACGCTGTTGTCAAATCTCCTGTTCACGGTGACATGAATGTGTTTGGCGAGTGCCATGGATGTTACAAGACCACCATTTTCACTACCGACGTAGTAGGCTGGAAGATCGGTTCCACCACCACAAAACGAGACACGAACCGGAGTCCGACTGATAATCATCGACTCGGCGGACCCAGCATTCCCCCTTCAAGCCCTCGGCTTCCGATTCCTATGGAATCGACCATGTTTATCCACCCCAATGAATAAGTCCGGGGGGCGTCCGAGGGGTTCCGGCGGGCAAGATGGACGACGACCTCATCACTATGGATGACCTGACAAATGACGAGATTATTTCTCTCCTTGACGATGCAGAACGTTTGCTACCTGTGGCGCATGGTTCTGAGTATCTTCCATTGCTCCAAGGGAAGTTATTGGCGAACATGTTCTTTGAGCCAAGTACTCGGACTCGAATGTCATTTGAGACCGCAATGAAGCGTTTGGGCGGTGATGTCGTCAACCTTGGAGATGTCAATTCATCATCCGCTGTCAAAGGTGAGACGCTGTATGACACCATGAGGATGGTCGATGGTTACTGCGATATCGCTGCTCTTCGACATCCCCGGCAAGGTGCTGCACAATATGCAGCAGATGCATGTGCGATTCCGATTATGAATGGTGGCGATGGTGCTGGCCACCACCCAACACAAACACTGCTCGATTTATTCACAATTCGTCAGGCACACGGTCGCCTCGATGGCCTAACCGTCGCTTTGGTGGGTGATTTGCGGTATGGGCGAACCGTACACAGCCTGTCTCACGCGTTGGCAAGATTTGATTGCAATTTGGTCTTCATATCCCCTGCCCAATTGGCGATGCCAGCCGAAATCGTCTCCGATTTGACCGCTGAAGGTGCCAATATTACAGAAACGGAGGATCTCTACGGCGCCATTCCAGATGCGGATGTAATTTACATGACTCGCATTCAGAAGGAGCGATTCCCCGATGAGGATGAATATGCCAAGGTTGCAGGGATTTACAAATTGACTGCGGCAGATCTTGCAGGGGCGAAAGGTGAGATGATTGTAATGCATCCACTCCCGAGGGTGAACGAAGTATCCTCGGATGTAGATGGCACCCGCCACGCTCGTTACTTTGAGCAAGCATTCAATGGTGTAGTGGCCAGAATGGCTCTGATGTGTCGTCTTCTCGATGTTGATGTTCCAGGGGGTGACTCCTGATGTCAGCGGGTGAAATGCGTCGTGTCACGGCCATCAATAACGGGACTGTAATCGATCACATTCCGGCGGGAACTGCGCTCGCAGTCTTGCGAATGTTGGGTATTTCAGATGACCGTTCATCACCGATTAGCTTAGTGATGAATGTCCCCTCATCGAAGCACGGTCGCAAAGACATCATCAAGGTCGAAGATCGTGAGTTAACTCAGAATGAACTCGACCGTCTTGCACTCATTGCCCCCAAGGCCAGCGTGGCCATCATTCGATCATATTCGGTTGCAGAAAAGCGAGAAGTCACCATCGGGGATGAACTCGTCAATATCGCCAGTTGTACATTTTCAAATTGTATCACAATCAATCCTCGTGAACCACAAGATCACCGCCTAAGAGTCGTCAACGGAGACCCCATCGAACTTCGTTGCCGTTACTGTGGCCGTCCACAAGATATGGGTGAACTCGTCGACAATCTACTATGATTCATCCAGAAACTTCAGATAACCAGGCCTTGAACGTACAAGCCTGACAAATCGGTTGACTCGATGGCGAACCGCATTCGTCACATTCGGTCGCCTGACCAGGTTTCCATGAAGCTGGCGGGTTGTCTGAAGTAGACCAAAGTTCCCGTATTGCATCCATTGAATGAACAAGACCGTGCATGGTTCCTGGATTGGATGCCTCCATCTCGGCAAGATAGGCTCGATGTTTTTGCCGAAGAGCACCCGGGGCATGTGGACAATCATCGTGATGTATGGGTAAACCAGCCCCAATTGCATAGGCGTGAATTTCACGCTCAGGAATCCAACGCAAAGGAACAATGCGAGGAGGGAGCCCGTCGATTGGCATCGATGTATGAGGGGCCAAACGAATGATTCTCTCCATCTCTCCTTTGCCCAAATTCATGAGTACAGATTGGGCGGTGTCATCGAGATTGTGACCTAGAGCCATCCATTTTGCGCCGACGCGCTCGGCCAGTGCATTGAGTCCCTGTCTCCTGAATACTCCACAATATGAACAGGGTTTCATCCCCCTAGCTTCTTTGTGATTACCTGCCATCAATGGCATTGATTTGACTACAGAATCCATTCGTTCGTATCCCAATTCGGGATAGGTGATCGTTTCAAATTGCAAATTGTGAGTCTCTGCCAATTCTCTTGCGCATTCCATGGATGGTGAACGATATCCTTCAATCCCTTCATCAACACAGCCACAGATCAATTCAACATCTCTTCGGGAACCAACTATTTTCACCAACATGTCTAGTAATACTGCAGAATCTTTACCACCTGAAATACAAACTAATATTACGGCAGGATTACCATTTTCATCTCTAGCGTCGGAGGGGAGGTTAAGTTGCTCTCTCAAAGTCTTAGAAACACGCTTACGAATCGATTTTGCCAAATGTGATTGACAAAGGTGTTGGCCACTGTAGATCTGATGCAGGACTGCAGGATGGCCACATCGGCTGCAAGACTGCACACTCAGTGA
>CALCEF010000190.1 GCA_937901365.1 uncultured euryarchaeote
TCGACTACGGCTACCCAGCCACAAGCATCGACGAGAACACCCGCCACGCGTTCACCCCGCAATGACGCCGTGACCAATCAGGCGCCAGCGACTGCCAACGCGGCGAGAGAGTGTGATTCTACTCCCTGTGAGTGCACAGATAGGGAGACGTAGGTTCAGAGTTGCATCCTTTCCTTTGACTGCTGATACAACGCCAACACTGGTTGCCGTTGCCGAATTTAGCATGAGCATCTCGCCGGGTTGGAGTGGGCGAACTTTCTCAGCCTCTCCTTCTCCACTAGCGACCATTTCATTGAGCAAATTGAGTGTAATATCCAGTGTCTCCCAAACCGGGGGTAATTCACCGGCTCTAGCCATGACTTGGCCAGACAAGTTGTCAGATTTGGTATGGAATGGATCCAAGGGTGTGGCGATTCCACACAATCCACCTGCGTGGACCGAATCAAGATCCAATCCACCACTTTGGACGCTGGAAATCTTTGTTTCAATGGGCTCCCATCTCGCTTTACTTCCTTCGGAAATTTTCCGACCGGGCGCGATGACAATTTCATCTCCTTTCTTGAATTTGCCACAAACCACCGACCCTCCAATAATTCCACCTTTCAATTTAGATGGACGGGCTCCTGGGCGATTGATATCGAAAGAACGGGCGACATACATCAACCCATTTTCCTTCTCGCGTAGGTCGGGTGTGGGAATTGTTTCCTCGATTGCATCAATGAGAATGTCAAGATTGACATCATGGTGTGCGCTGACTGGAATCACTGGTGCATTTTCTGCAATGGTCCCCTTCAGGAATGATTTGATTTCTGCATGTGATTCTATCGCACGTTCTCTAGTGACCAAGTCAACCTTGTTTTGCACGACGACAATGTTCTCTATTCCTGCAATTTCAAGGGCCATCAGGTGTTCACGAGTTTGCGGCTGCGGGCATTCTTCATTCGCTGCAATCAATAGCAGCGCCCCATCCATAATCGATGAACCAGAGATCATCACTGCCATGAGTGTCTCGTGACCCGGTGCATCGACAAAGGAAACCACTCGAAGCAATTCCTTGTCGACATCATCTCCACCATCCGGGCGCTTACCCATTGGATATGTGTCTCCACCTTTGGTTCGATAGAATGCCGTGTCGGCGTAACCGAGTTTGATACTGATTCCCCGCTTCCGCTCTTCTGAATGCGTGTCGGTCCAAGTTCCCGATAGGGCCTGTGTCAACGTCGTTTTACCGTGGTCAACGTGACCAACAAGTCCGATGTTCACCTTTGGTTGGCCGGGGAGCTCACGCTTCTTGGCCATCTGGTTTCACAACTCCTGTTCACTCCGCACTGTCTTCAGCCTCATCGCCGGCCGCATCGTCGCTGCCGCCGGAGAAGATGTCTGAGAGGGACTTGTTTCCACTCTCAACAACCTTGAGGTTGATTTGGCGTGTGTCCGAGGAGATGACATTGCCACGGAAAGCTCGGCGCTTTCGCAGTCCATCGTAGGTGTATCGATAGCGTCCACCCTTCTTCTTCACAATCTTGTGTCCTTTGAAGCCGGTCGATGGAGAGACGAGGACCTTCTTGCGGCCGCCACCATCGAGATCGGCTCGCATTGGTGTGCCTGTAAGGTCTGAACCACCAGTGATTTGCAACTTGAAGCCGCCGAGGCTTACATCGCCATCTCCGACGAAAATCCCATCGACAGAATCGCCGATTTTCTTCCCCAAGAAATGGTTGTAGTTTGAACCGCTAATGTCGACAGCGTATGCCTTTCCTCCGCTGGAGGGGTCGGTATCATTGACGACCGCTTTGAAAACTTGCTCAGCCATGCTCAATCCTCGTGCGACTCGGCGACAGATGCCCCCTATAAGAGCGGTTCGGCTGATTCCACCGTAGGTGGATTCAGGAGTTTAACCCAAATCATCGGTTTAGCGCATGTTCAAGGCGGTTTTCCAACTGCCCTGGCAAACTTTGTGGCATCGTGATGTGTTGTGTCCTTCCCCTTCCGGCATTCGCCGTTCCAGTGCGCGATTCCATCAACCCACGCGTTTCCAATGTCTTCAGGTATTTCCAGAATGTTGTATGTCCTCGCGGTTTAGTTTCGTATTCTTCACACACAACATGATACAATTTCTCAGCATCACCTGAGGTCACTTCAGGATCTCTTCGCAATCGGCGACAAATGGCGAGTAGAATCAATTGCTCATGCTGGTTTAGTTCGTCGACCACACTCGGCTCCACAGCACGATTCCGAGATGCAGCGTCACGTTGAACATGACTTGCTTCAACCTCGCGAAAGCCTCCTTTCTCCGCACGCATGACTGCGGCTTCTAGAAGTTCGATTGCAACGCGTGCATCGCCTGTGTCAGCAGATGCTTGTCCAATCAATGTAAGGATTTCCTCACTAACTGAACCGGTACGTGTTGAAAGGGCTGCACGCTGTTCAGCAATATCCTTCAATTGAGCCTCTGAATAGGGCTTCAATGCCAGATGATTTGAGCGCCCAAATCGTGAGATAATGGCACCTTCAAGTTGGTCCAGAACCTGCTCCTGACTGATGAGTATGAGTGACAAGGTACCAGATTCATCTCGACCTTCATCAATCCGCAGGAGCTGGTAAAGCAAGTCACCACTTTCCCTGCGAAGCAATACGTCAACCTCGTCAAGTATCAGCAGCATGTGCTGATTTCGAGTCCGAAGGTTGCGGCGAATACCTTGGATGACTTCCGAAGCAGAGAATCCACGATCCGGATGTCGGTCATCCAGTGCTTTGGCAATTCGTTGGAGAACTTGCGACGTGGTGGGGTGGTTTCGGCAGTTGACATGAACCGGTTGTATATTCCTCACACCCGAAAGGTGACGTGTCAAATCATCGCCAAATGCACGACTGAGGACCGTTTTACCGCTTCCGACATTGCCCGTAATCACAGCTCTGCAAGACATTCCAGGTGTCCCAATATTGGCAAACATTGCAGCGAGCTGCTCCTGCTCGTCCTGCCGACCGACGACATTTGGAGGGATCCAATCGTAGGAAAGCGGCGCTGCATCGAGCAAGATGAGGCCCGCGCCAATCCGATTCAGGTATTCAGCCATCGAGGGCTCCCACTGTTGGCTGTTCTTGAAGATATGGAATGCCACACGCGTACGCGCGCCCGATGGCGTGGCGCGCGCAGGTGTGCGAGGCTTCAGGGGATCTCATCGAACTGATACCCTGTTTCCCACTGTTTCTCACCGAGGGCGACTTCCAATTCAAACGGCGTCACCAGTGGTTTTGCGTAGCGAACCGAATCATCGATGGCGATTCGGGGGCATGCTGTATTGACAAATGCGTCCACTGGATAGAAGTCAATCAATTCAGGTCCAACATGTTCTAGCGCCAGTAGGTAGCCTTTTTTGCCGTGTTTTTCGAGAATCTTCTTCATTCGAAGCGCAAGCGTACGACGCATTTGACCGGGTTTTTCACCGATTAGGATTCCAAAAGATTGGGCGTTATCACAAGCCATGATGAGTCCGAAGCGCTGACGTAGAATTCGCTCAATTCGCTCAAATGACATCTCTTCAGCATCGCCAGAATAGGGGTCGAGCATGGCCAATGGCTTGCCGGTGTGTAGGACCAAACCGATGGGGTGGAAATCTCCACTTCCAAGGAAAAGATAGTGTCCAATATCGTCTTGGTCACCCGAATAGTTGCATCCCAAGACCTGCCCGGGGAACGTCAGTCGTGCTCCTCCAACGGGAACTTCTACCTCAAAACCAGCTGCCTCAAGGCGTTCTTTGTAATCGAAAATTAAGTGCAAATGTTGGATGCTGCCAACCAATCCCAATTTCGTGCCTGTCAGGGGAGCTACACGCCCAACCGCATCTAGGAATCGATCTTGTGCTTCTTCCTCAGTGACATCCGTACCTGTTTGTGAGTTTGCCAATCGCTCAACGGCAATCGCACGGTGTTGTGCAAGAATCGGTAGGACCGGGTCGATAGCAGGGTCACCTTCGTATGTGACGTTGATGAATTGGGTTGGCATCCCTGAATCGATATTCATCTGTGAATGGCCCATGTGGGCTACCAGTTCTACCCCCATGCGTTGCATCTTGTCATGCACCAGATCACATGCTCCATAGCAGGGGTCTGCAGCAAGGATGATTTTAGCCGTAGTTTCTTCTTCTATAGCATCCATCATGTCCAATGCTTGCATCTTCAATCCTTCAGGAACCTGTAGTGCAACGAGACGATTGTCATTGGACTTGATTCGCTCGATCAATTCATCGAGTTCGAAGTCATGCTTGTCCATGTCCATATGACTGCCTCGTCCAGCCGTCAAACCTCTCCTTGATGAATCCACCCTTTAGGGTGAAATCATTCGAGGACGACGATTTTGTCACCTTGCATCTCGATTCTGACCAAACTGTTGAGTGGCCAATCTCCTGAAGATCTGATGTTGTTCATGCCTTCGCCCTTCTCGAAGACAATCCAGCAATCCTGCACGATGGCCCCATTTTCTTGAACCGCTTTCAGCACGGGGTGCAGTGTTCCACCAGTGCTTACAACGTCGTCGACAATCAGCACACGTGCGCCCTGTTCGATATCATTGAGGAAGATTTCTCCCTTCGAATAACCGGTTGACTGATCGATTGAAACTTCTCCTGGTAGGCCATATTGTCGCTTTCGACCAATGACCAATGGTTTGCCACTGGAAAGACACAGGGCTGCAGCCAATGGAATGCCCATGGCCTCAATCCCGAGGATGATATCGATGGAATCCCAGTCGACTCCTTCAGAAATCAAATCTCGAGCTGCACTGAGTAACTCTGCAGATTGTCTTGGGACCCCATCTGACAATGGGTGAACGAAGTAAGGATATCCTTCCTTCCACACTACGGGGGCTTTCACGACACTGTCTTTCAGCAATTCGACACGCATGTCGATGGTTGTCGTCTGCTCGCCCATGGACAGCGAGCAGGCGTCTCTTTATTGAAGAATGTGATACAAAAAAAAATGCCCCCCAGGGGCGCCGAAGCGCCCCTGAAGGACATGTGTGTTATCTTGTGATGTGCGTTTAGAGTGGTTTTACTTACTCTTCTTCGCCGATCATGTCGTCAATCTGGCAGCCCAAGAAGGCACCAATACCGACGAACAGACCATCGCAAATCCAGTTCACTGCACTGTCTGCGATTCCATCAAGTGCACCGACAAGGGACGAACCCATCTCGTTTGCACCAGTTAGTGTCATAGCGCCACCAAGCACCATGAGACCAAATGCACTTGCCCATGCGGAGTCGCATCGGGTGTGCACCTGCCACCAAACTGCACCAGCTGCGATCGTACCTAGTACGCCCCAGATGTTGTCGCCGATGTCAGGGATCCACATGTCTGTGGGTGCCCAGCCAGTTTCAATTGCACCGGCTTCTGTCATCAGGACGATTGCGAGCGATGCGCCGATCACTTGTCCGACCAAGCGCATACCATTCGCCATCCAGTTTCCTTCGGTATCACCAAGGTCGCCGGTCATGATGTGTGACCAAGTAACCACTGGCAAGAGATGGGCACCACTGAATGCCATCCAAGTTACTGCAAGAGCTACAGCACCTTCGATGGTTCCCAATCCCATCCCGAAAACGGCCCACATGAGCACGAATGCTCCGCCGATCTCAGCTTTCATTGCTTTCATATCTACGTTCATTTTATTCACCTTTTCATTTATCGCATCCCAGCGATTAGCCTCGTTCGTGCTCGAAGTGCTTATGAA
>CALCEF010000191.1 GCA_937901365.1 uncultured euryarchaeote
TCCCTTCCCGGACTCCCCATCACCGAATTCCCAATCGAAGGTATAGGGCCCCTCTCCACCATTTGCAACCCCCGTAAATTCGAATGTTGCGACCATCCCCTTGGTAATCGGTTCAAGTTGTCCGGTATCGGTGAAGTATCCGCTGAGTTCATCGGTCGATGGGACGCCTGATGCGATGATTGGAATGCTTTCTTGCAACATCACCCCGTCGTCATCGGTCACTTGCAATACAACAGTGTAGATTCCCGCATCAAAGGTATGTGTCTCCGAGGTCCGAGTCGATGTAACACCATCTCCAAAATTCCATTGAATCTCGTATGGTGAATTTCCTCCGGAAATGTCCGCCACAAAGGAAACCATTAGCGGTGCCAAACCCGTTGTTTGATCGGCTGTAATACCGACTACAAATTCAGGATAGGTACAGGTGCCACTGTCGGTCGCATCCGGATTGAAATTGGTTGCATCCGAATCCAGACATCCTTCGATTTCTAGATGATCGAATACACCATCCCCATCCGAATCAGTAAACGTACATGAATCGTCATCATCAGTCGCATTGGTATTGAAATTAGTCGCATTTTTATCCATACATCCTGAGACTTCTAGGTGGTCATATACTCCATCTAGGTCCGTGTCCTTGTATTCACAAGAACCATCATCCTCAGTTGCATTTTCATCGAAGTTCACAGCATTAGAATCGGTACATCCTTCCACTTCTAGGTGATCTAGAATTCCATCGCCATCCGTGTCAAACTCACAACTACCATCATCGACGGTTGCGTTCGCATCGTAATTGGTCGCATTGAGGTCAGTACATCCTGGAATGGATAGAACCGGTGGCGCCCCCTCGGTGAAGTAATAGGTGGTAAAGCCCGATTCCGTCACATTGCCCCAGTCCAAGTAGAGACCGAGGGTGAACTTGTATTCGGCCCCTTCAACCCAACCCGGAGATGAGTTGAGTGCAGCCAAACTGTAACTGGCATGGAATGTTGAAATCGACATTCCGAGAATATAGTTAGCCCCTTCATCTTCGATTTGATACAGACGGAATGTGAGTGTGTAATCCCCGTCGTTCTCCAGATCATAGGCATCAAAACTGATGATGATGCTCTCTTGTCTCGTTTCATTGTCATAGATGTCAAAGTATGTCTTTTCTTGACCTCGGTGAATTCCCACTTTTTCTCCGGCATCCTCAGAATACGATGCTGAGATATTCACAATCGGTGGGTGGCTGTGGTTTGCAACATCCCCCCAGTCAAATGTATCTGTACCATTTGCAAGAATCCAATCCTCGTCCGATGTCGTGGGTGTTACAGTACAATGAACCGTATAGGGTCCATCTTGAGGAGGTGTCCAGAACCGCTCAATTCGGTAAGTGGTGTCATCATATTCGGGCTCAATACTCCCGGTGAAGTTCTCATGCTTGTAATTGGGATCAACCCGAGTGAACCAAATCTCGTATTCAAAGCCGTCCTCTGCGGTAACATTTCTGAAATCAGCGATGACTTTTACGTGATTTTCATCGGTGTTGACTATGGCCTCAATGTCCAACTCAATATCTCCAATGACGATCACTGGATATTCACACTCCCCACTTGAAAACACAGCATGTTGGTCATAGTTTTCTGCTGTTACATCCATACAACCCACATGGGGGTTGCTCGGTCTGGTGTAGACCCAAGTGATACCGGGTACCCAAGGGTTGGTATCCAGAGCATCGTATGCACCTGCATCGAGCTCATCCAAACCAGAATACGGCATGGGTCTGAAATCACGATTGTCTGGGTCGACCAGCATCGAAGAAACATTCGTTTGAGAACTTCCATTCACGTAACCATTCCAGTTCAATCCAAATGTTCCATTTTGCAATGGGTGGGCATCCCATCCCTGTGAACGGTGGGCGGCAATCGAGTCCGCAGCGTTGTTCCAAATGCTCGAATTTTCATTCCCTGCCTCATTTTCATGCAGCACAATCATCTGATTTTTCCCACGATCGTCCCCGAATACGGTGTTGTTGTGGGCATTGTGGTAATCTCCTTTGACCATGATTGCGCCACTCATATTCCACAAGACGTTGTGATGTACAGTTGCATTTCGACCCTGATTTGTTCCCCCTGCTGGACCATCCATCCTGATTCCGTATTTGTCCGAATCATGAATCCAATTGTAGGCAATATTGGCATCTTGTTGCTCCGCCATCATCATCTGAACAATTGCCCCATCAGTCTGCAAAAGGCCCGTATTCCATACCTCATTGTGAATCACGGTGGGTGCATCGCCAACCGAGATAGTGGCTGATGCTCCAGTGAGGTGAATCGTGCTGTTTGAGAACGTGTTATCCTTCCCACTGTCAATGATGGTAACCATCAGCCCTGGTGTGTCGCTGACAGACCAATCGATGTGATGGAAGTAGGAATTGTTGATCGTATTGTTGTGTGATTGTAGCGCACCTCCGTGGAATTCAATTGCAGAACCATCCGTGTATAGAATCGCAGTGCCATCCACCAATGAGTTGGTACAATGATCAAATCTTGTAACCCAGCGATCATCTACATCTTCACCCGCGATATTCAGACCTCGTTTTGACGTACTTGGATAACGCATGGTTGTGTCTTTGATTGAACACCCATCACAGTCATCAAATCGCGCCGTCGTGGCAAAGAATTCCAAATTCTCAAGTGAAACCCCATCCGAATTGGTGACGGTAAACGCAAACGGTTGGGTTTTGACCCTCAAATCCAAGTCGTTCGCATCTTGATTCGTCGGAGCCATGTAGTGCAGCCGTTGCGCCGTATCGTTGTACCACCATTCACCGTCGACATCAATCAAATCTCTCTTCCCTTCGAGGAAGTAGGCATGGTGTTTCGTTTTCCATTGGTCGGTGGGATCAAACCCAATGGTTTCGTTGCTTGAATTCCAACTCGTAATCACCCTGCTGTAGGAACGGAAGGATGCCACATTCAGAATGGCGATGGCTCCGACAGGATCTATTCCACTAGCCAACAATCCACCGTGGGCACCTGTCACGGCACCCGCATCCGTAAGCCAACCATTGGTATACGCGTTGTTTGAATTGGTGATTGTTCCGTGAGCCCAATTGTGACTGCGGTTGAATACGGTTCCATTTTCGAAGTTGGCATTGGGCCAACGTGCAGGCACCTGTTCGGAGTAATCTAGGAAAAGTTGCCATCCATGCTCTGGCAGATCGACATATTGGATTCCATCTAATGCGGTATGCCAAGTTGCATTGAAATCTTTAGCAATGCTCTTTGTTCCATCAATGACAACTCTCTCACCCGCTGCGGCTCGAATTGTCAATCCATCCAAGTTGTCAACCGTGATATTCTCATGGTAAACACCCGAATGCACAATGATTTCATCGTTGGAAGATGCGTCTTGAACAGCTCCAGCAATCGTTGCCTTCGGGCAATTTGTAGTGCCGTTCCACCAGTCACTTCCATTCAGAACATCCACATGAATCGCCGAATCAATGGGGCGGATT
>CALCEF010000192.1 GCA_937901365.1 uncultured euryarchaeote
TGAGCGTCGACCCATGACAAGCAAGCCCAGGCACTCCCTGGTCCCCAATCTTCACCTTGGTAACCGCCACTTTGTGCACCACCGTTGTAGATGGTTGAGTGCAGTTTGATGAGTCCGCCCGAGTCATCCCCTTGCGTTAGGTGATTGGCTCGTGGGTTCTCGTGGTGAGGAGGGCTGGCGCATGCACCGCTGGTTGCAGCACTTGGGAAAAATCCACCCAATGCATACAATGTTTCGAATACCGAAATGTTTGCTTCTTCAAGCATGGGCTTGATTCCAGTGAATGAGCCACCACTGGACCATTGTCCTCCGTAGAAAACAACACACATGTCGGCCCATTCTGAATACATCGAACCCGATGTATCGATTACTGAAACGATCTCTACCTTACCGCCCCGCGTATCGTCCCACGCAATTTGCACAAGATCGTCGGCGTCAATGGCGATGTCAGGGTGCCCCTTGTGACCGATGATTGGAGTTAGCAATGTGCTGTCAATCGCTGTGATTGCTTCACGTGATGCTTCATCGATTTCCAAGAACTTGTAGTAAATTTGTGGCTGTTGGAAGTATTTGTCGTGGCGATCAAAGGAGTCTTCCCAGACGATGTGGGCGTTATCCTTGCTGTCTACCGCGATTGCGGGCCAATCACGGTTCTGCTGGCGGCGAGAAACTTCAGTGTCGTCGATGATTGAGATTGTGCCATCATCTGCTGAGCTGCCATCCTGGTCATCCAAGCTAGGGTCGAGTAGCGTGTAGAGGATTTCGTGTTGGCTGGCTTTGTTTGCCCAAGTTACGTGAACTCGGTCTTCCGAATCGATATCGATATCTGGATGCCATGCACGATGGCCTCCACCGTTGGAAATTTGGGTGACGTCGATGACTGTCTGGGCACGCGGATCAAGCATTGAGTAGTACAAATGCTGTGTGTTGCGTGACCATACGACGTGGATATTCCCTTCACTGTCACTTGTCATTGATGCCATACGTTCGTTAACGGCTCCACCATCTACAAGTTGCACTGCATCGGTAATTACGACCGATGCGCCTTGTGCAACTGGTGGTGTGTAACCAATCAACAACGTACTCATTACGAAAATCATCACCAGTGTGATGCTGCTTTGTTTTCTATTGTCCATGTTCTTCGACCCCCGGAGAGACTCTCCAGCGCTTTGGAAACGCTGTTTCCCTCCTACTTAACCGAACCCCTTTGCGGTCAGTTACGCGCGAGCGCGCGTGCGAGGAGGTTAAACCCACTCAGATGGGTCAAAACCCGTCCCGAATCCACCGGTTTCGTCGGTTTCAACTTCTTTGGTTGAGTGGGCGGTGTCAGGGGCGGGTTGGGGGCCGCCCTTAGCCCAATCATCCACGGGTCCAGGCTTCCCAACGCCAGGGCCATATGAGAATTTGATTTCATGAATCACAGATAATTTTGAGAGCCACAACCGACGGAGGGTTTGCATGACTTCGTTTTGCGTGACTCCATCAAACCATGTCGGCATTGAAAGGTTGAATGCTTGAAGTGGTCCAGGTTTACCTTCACCATGCCCTACATGCAACACCCAATCAACGTGCGAACGAGTCAATTGTAGTCTGGTTTCGTGAAGCCATTCTTCCCAACCATCTGGATCGTTCTCTGCGTGTTTTGACATCTCATCTTGCTGCCCTGAATCGACTTGTGTGACGCTGGAAATGACCAGTAGGTTTCGTTCCTTCGGGGATAAGACATTGAACAGGTGGCCATGGTTGGTAGGGGGATATCTTACGAGGAAATGAAAATCAGCTCTAGGGTCATCTCGTTCCTTAATTTCAAGGCCTTCTCCGGATAGCCAATTTCGGACGCGTTCCTCAATATCTCGGGCCGCCATGAGTTGGTGGCGGGCGGCGACCTATTTCAGCGCAGCGAGCAATTTGTCTATGTCATCGCCAATCCCTTGAGATTGTGATGTACGGCGGAGGCGTCCAATTCTTCTAGCATCTCGGGAGATGACATGCAAATCCCATGCAACCAGAGCAATTTTGTTCGAGAAATGGAATGCAAAGGGGAGTAAAATGGTGATTAGGATAATTTGTACAACAGGGAGCGTCCATGGACCTAGAATTGCGAAGATGATGAAAATTGCAATCGGGAATGGCCACATGATGATCGGCCCCA
>CALCEF010000193.1 GCA_937901365.1 uncultured euryarchaeote
ATAGCACCATATGATTCAGAGGGGTCCCTTTGAGTGGCTCAAGCAATACGATCCACAGTCTCTGGTGTAATGGCTTCATCCTTGGTCACGCGGAATGAAATGGCCTTCAAATTCTCAGGTCCATTTCTGAACTTTCGAATGACCATCCGTGTTTCAAAGTCTGTTCCAAGCATACCAACCTCGAACTCCATCACGATATCACAAATCGCATACAATTCACGTTCAACGGATTTGTCGACCATGTCGCTTGAGACGTTGAGCAAGAGAATACCTCTGTGCAATTGGGTGTGTGCCTGAATCATGCGCAACATCGAGATGACTCGCGAAGGCTCATTTCTGGCAAAGAAGAAATCGAGATTGTCAACCGCAGCACGGAAGTAGGGTGGCAAGGATGTCATCTGACTGGTGAGGTCTGTCAGGTAATCATGCACTTCATTGTCAACGAAACGCGTTTGTGCAAGCCTCTGAATATCTTGCATTGTAAATCCTTCAAGGCGGTATCGACTTGCTCGTAGATCACGCTCGAGGACGTTGCGATTGTATTCTTCACCCATCGTTCGAACCATGATGTCGGTTGGCCAATCATAGCGCCGGTAAAGGGAGAGAATCTCTGCTTGACTCTCCGCGGTTGAGATGAGCAATGTGTTCTCGGGGTCTTCTGCAACAGATGCGAATTGTTTGCCAAACAAATCCATACCTGCACCTTGGTTGCCAATTGCCAATAGCGTGAACCCGCGTGGAATGCTTCCTTCGTTGAGAGGACTTCCCGTGAGAATCGAATCGAATTTTGCCGAGCCAATGCTCGCCATGTCTCCATAGAATTCCTCGTCATCGGGGTTGAATCGAATTGATGCCGCCATGTTTCAACACCTCAATGAATGACTACCTGTCCCCTGTCGATTAGGTCAGTACAATACAAATCCAAATTCGCCAAGACCCCTGGTGGAGTTTGGTCGGGCACATTGATGATTGCAGTCAGAACCTCTCGTGCGCGGAACGTATTGATGAATGTGTGAAGATATTCTGCCAACATTCTCTTCTCGTTGTAAATTGACAGTGCGTTAACCGAATCTAGGATCACGAAGTTTCCAGTTTCAGTATATTCGCTCAGATGGTACAATGTCTGGAGCATAATCGACTCGAGCATGATTGGACTGTCGACAAATCGAACATTTGGATATGGGACTTCAGTGCCTCCGATGAAGCCACTGGACACAGTGTCGATGAATTGAATTCCACTTGAATCGACCCCAATTCGTTCTAGTGTTTGTATGACTTCTGTTGCACTTCGAGAGGCACAGATGTAAACCCCTCTCATTTCAAAACCCTGAATCAATGGCTGCAACAAAGAGGCGATGATCAACTCGGAATTGCTCGTACCAACGCGAACCTGAATGGCTGACGAAGGGGTCGCTTCTTCTGCAAGTTGCTGGGCAATTCCCGTATCCAACTCAATCATTCACAGCACCCCACTTCAACATCGGTGTGAGCATCACACCCTTCGGCGTCAACTCAAGAGCGTATTTTGCGCGCGCGTGGGAAGCACCTCGCATCTTCACAACCTGGACAAAACGTAGAAGGTGACCCATGCGTTCTACATCTCCAAGAACGATGATTCCGTCAAGAATTGCTTCTTCCACTCCGAACGATGACCAATATGCCTTGGCTCCAGATGATGTGATTTCAGAAACCAATAGTGCAGTGCACCCCAGGGTTGCCAGAGCCTTTCCAAGTTTGAACAAGAAATCTCGAATCAATTGTTCGCTAGGAATTTTGTAACAGAGGGTTGTGACTGAATCAATCACCAACCGTGTCACGCCGATGGTGTTGACAATATCAGTAATCGATTTGACCATCGCGTCAATGTCTGACAACTCGAATGTGGATTTCGTCATCCCCAACCAAGAAAACAATACATCCATGTCAAAGACGTTGATTAGGCCCTGATCTACCAATCGCATGTCAAAGAAATCGAATTGGCGAACATTCTCTAGGAGCTTCACAGATGGTTCTGTAGCGGAAAAGTGGGCGCACGCTTCTCCGTTATTTGCTCCATTGACCAAGAATTCCATACACATGGTCGTTTTACCTGACCCACACGTTCCAGCGACCAGAACAGTCGAACCGTAGGGGATTCCACCCCGCAAAATTTCGTCCAATCCAGCAATTCCAGTGACGCACCTGTCACGTTCGTACTGCGGGGTCGGCATCATGGGAACAGTGCGCGATTCAACAGGCCGTAGATAAGCCGATTGACTGAACAGTGCCGAAATGACTCACCTAACGGGTTTCCTCACCAACCGGGCGTTCCGCCGTCGACAGCAGTCCAATTCGTTGAACTCCCCGGGGTTCCACCGAAGTTGTATGTCATCGAATGATTCGATTGTATGTTCCATGAGTTGTCCCATGTGATCACAATTACATCGAACGTAAGGACTGTGCCAGGTCGGGTCCAACCGAGCGTAATCGTGTCTCCTTCAGCAGCCAAAGCATCGATTGTGCCGGTGCCGAGAACTCCTGTCGAAGCCATGTCGATCATCATGACGTTGTTTGGATTGTATTGAGTCGCCGCGTTTCCAGTACAGATGACCCTTCCTCCAGCAGCCAGCGCCCCATCTTGAATCAATTCAAACGCGCCCGGTCTAGCAAGACTCCAGCCCGAGAGGTTCATTGCAAACCCATCAGGGTTCTCTAATTCGATCCATTCAGGTGGCCCATTCAGTGGGTCTGCCATGAATTCCGTAATTCGTAGACCTGAAGGCTCCCTTCCTCCGTTATGTACTTCCAAAGTCACGCGCACAGAATCACCGTCCAAATGCATGACTCGACTGGCGGTCGCACCTTGAGTTGCACCCGAACGTGCCGAACCATCAGAAAATACGATGTTTCCAACGTTTGATTCATCAGAACTTTGCACGACAATAATCGTCAGATTTAGACTCAATCCTTCATCGATTCCTAAGCCATGTATTAGACGGTCTTCAGTCACATTTCCTAGAGCTGAAATACGATTCAAATCTAGGTGACCTTCACCATCGCCGATGGCTGGTAACAAATCAGCAGTGAGCAATGTAGTTGCATCATACACATGCCAATCATCTGTTGAGTTGGCGATATCTCGAATACCTGCTTCTCTCAAGACGACATATCCCTTGGAATCAGTAAGTCTTTCCAACCCATCGATGGCCATTTGATCTAGGCGATCCACTTCAGCAACATTACTGCCGAGTTTCAATTGGCTAAGGGCAAGAAAAGCGCTGACGATGACCAGGAATAAAACGAATGCAGAAAGGAACTCAACGACAGCGGTCAAACCTCTTTCATCGCGCACTTTTCGTGCGTTCGCGACCGCGTCCGCGTCCCGCCTCATCGTGACGCCATAAAGGTCGCATCCATCAACCCTGTGGCCCATTTACTACTGTCAAACAATCCTTCTGACACTGTGTCGAATCGCCGAGGGGTATTTACGGGCCGTTTGTGGTCGTCGCTTCAATGGGTTCACTGCAGCGCGCCCGTAGGGCGCGGAGCCGACACCTCGCCAGCGGCCTAGTTTTACTCATGGTTCTCAGTTCTTTTGCGGCATTTTTGGCCCCCGTTCAAGCCAGTATTGCCACCGATGATGTGGCAATTACCACGGCTCTTGAGCCAACCCCTGAAATTCACTATGACACCAGCGATCTGATCGATTGGAAACCTTCGGTTTTAGTCGAAAATCAGTATGATTTCAATGCGGATTCACGCGTCATTGAACTCGAGATATGTGGTGGTGATTGGACGGGTCAGGCAACCTGTCCAACTCAACATATCGTCAAGGAATCTTCAGCCCAGGCACCCAACCTCAACCGTTCCGGTGTCGATGGCGATTCGGCAGTTGTGACCTTCTGGTCATTCCTATGGTTCATTGATTCAGGAGATGTTTCGACCTATTCCGGTGTATTTACAATCATGTTCCATTTCGCGATTGAAGATAACAATCCAAACAATGATCACTTGCGGTATACTGTGACAATTGAAGATGACCTGGTCGATTTAATCGTCAATGATCACGATGTCGACACCACGGCCGTGTACAACAGTAATACACCCATTCCAGCCAATCTAGATGTTCGCAGCCGTTCTTGGCCAGAGGCAGTGAGTTTCTCCACCCATTGGTCGATGCATATGATTAATCCCCTAGTTGCTGATTCTGAGGATTGTGTGGATTGGGATATGAATTACACAGGGATTGGGGATTCTGACGGTTCAGGTGAATTGATTATTCATACAGCCAATCATTATGATACAACATCCAATGCATACCACTCACCGTTCGATATACAAGTAACTCTGACGAATTCTTCGACGAAGATATTTGGAAACATTGTCGTTTCAGGAACTGAATATGGTGTGAACCATATCGTTGAGGTTACAGCCTCACTAAACGGGAGTGAGGTCTACACTGAAGTTTGGGAATTCATGGGGGATATGACCCAACAAACACAGCAGTACAATACCGATATTGAAAATGGCACAATTTGCTTCTCCGTAACGATGATTGCATCTGAGTTGTTGGTTGCTGAAGATCAGCATGAGTTGGGTGGATACAGTGGGACATACAATTCCCAAATGATTCCACTACCCGACATTGTTGCGCCGTACGCAGGCGATTTTGAAGTTCGAGCTTGGGTCAATGGCACATTTTTGGACCCCAATATTCACAATGACATGCTCAGTTTTGACCTCACAGTGAATGATACTACAGATGTATGGATTCGTGAAGTCGTTCCAGCACGTGGGACTACCACGTATGTGATGCAGGGCGGAGAATATGTCGTTCGATATCCGTACGGTGAACAATCGATTCGGGTTGTATCTGGCAACATCGGTTGGGTTACAACCACATCTAGGGTCGAAGTAAACCTATACAATTTGGTGACGGATGAATTTGCGGCAGGTCCCTATACTTGTGATGTTACTCTGTCACCTGGTGAGGAAATCAATTGTGATTTTGATTTCTCTGCAACCGGACTTTTCACTCTCAATGCGTCGATTACAACCACTGATGGGAACATAGATCATTTCTCAAGTGACAATTGGTTTGAGCAGGCGATTATCATTGATTTCGGAGCAATCAATCCAACCATCGCAAATCCAACTCCCACCGATGTGTTTGAGACAGGACAGAACATTCTCGCTGTAGCTGCAGTTGACCCCCAGGCTCCGATGCCTCTGAATTACACTTGGCGGATGAATTTCATGGAAATATTGGGCTATGGTCCAGTTGCCAACATTACGCTACCCATGGGTGAATGGGTTCTGACCCTGTATGTCACAGATGAAGCAGACAACCTTGAGATCGCTACCCAACCGATTCGCATTCTCAATCGAGTTGAATTCCAAGCAATGCCACACGTTACAGGTGGAGTTGCCATTTCGACCTATTCAATGGCCCTCGACTTTGATGAACCTCAATTACCACCACCAGGTGTATTTTATCCATCAGCATACAATAAAGGAAAGGAGCCCTTGTTGCTATTCAATTTGTCAATGGTATCACCCTATGGTGTCGACATCAATGTGGACACCATTGAAGCGTGGTTAGATTTGAGTTATTTCCTTCCCCCCGCAATCGACCAATCCACTGTCGAGTTGTTGAGATTGGATGACTGGGGTGACACCGTAACCAACGAATTGACAGGCAGTGAGAGTTACACCGTCATCAACAACGGTACACTTCACATGATTGCGACAGAGAATAACGGCGGTTCCTTCATGATTATTGGCGAACTAAATGCGGTTGAAGTGAATCCAGGAAATTTGACAATCGTTTTGCAAAAAGATGGGCAGGTCAAACTCACATGGGAGAATGAAGGGGATCACGAAAATCCATACTTCGGAGGTTGGCGAATTTTCAGAAAAGACACATTCCGCTTCATATTCCCCTATGATTCAGCATCTCATTTCAGCGCATCCACCGGTGGCTACGCAATAACCGATGTCCCAAGTGACACCGAATCCTGGCAGGATCCGAATTATTGGGAAACTGGAACATGCCTATCTTACCTTGTGATGTCCCATTCCCGTGCTGGATTAATCAATTGGCAGTATGGCAATGTATCCAATGGCGAATGGGATGATGAAGAGGAACGCATGATTGTTGAAGAGGTGTGCGTTGATAATTCAAACCCTGCAACAACAGTTGAGAGTATGGATGCATACGTCTCATTTGACAACAATAGTAAGCGACACACAGTCCACGTCAGTTGGACCTGGCCTGAAATAGATGATGAGGGGCCACTCACATGGAATCTTTACCGCACTCAAATTGTCCTCCCCAGCGTGACCTACCTCGAACCAT
>CALCEF010000194.1 GCA_937901365.1 uncultured euryarchaeote
TATGGCGACTCCTTGTCCAAGTTGCTGGACCAACACCGATTCATCTACTGGGCGCGAAAACAAGTCAGAATTTTCTTCAAGGAGCGAGCGCAAACCGTCGAGAGCATCATCGCGTACAAGCGCCAACAAATTGCCACCAAACCCGGCACCCATGACCTTCAGGCCCAGCACACCGTCGCACTGCAGACACACATCAGCGATTTGATCCATCTGTGGCGTTCGAATACCGTACAATTCCCCCGCATCTCTCCATGCTTGATTCATGTAACTGCCCATTGTGGCGACCTCTCCATTGGTTTGGAGCAAGACTTGCATCTCTTGTGAACGGTCAAATTCTCCTTGTGCAAAGTCCAACCAATCTTTGATTCTCAATTCACCCTCCCCAGCAGCTTGCAATGCAGGATATTTTCGCATCACATCTTCTGAAATTTCGGTGACCGATAGAACGTCAGGCAATTCTTCTATGGGATTTTCCAACATTCGCGGAATGACGTCACGCGCGGCCAATGCCCGTGCATTGAATGCCAATTGCGTGGCAGAACCCTTGTCCGACGGGTGTGTGAAGATGGTCACAAATTTGCATGAATTCAACCCATCAATCGAATCCAATGACTGAGCGGAGAACGGGCGAAAGGTCAGCCGCAACATCCTCCCTTCTTCGGCGAAGGCCATGGTGGCATGATCCATCATACCACCGCGCGTTCCAACATACCATTCAGCGTCAGCCGTTTCCTTGGCCAACGCCTCTTTCTCTAGGGCCAAACCATTGGCCAGACGAATCGCAACGGCGGCACAAATTGTCAGCGCCGATGATGACGATGCCCCCGAAGAATGAGGAATATCCGAATCGATGAGAATGTCAAATCCCCACTTGACGCGATGATGCATTTGTGCATGACGAACAGGCCCACGGACATAATTCGACCAATGGGGTGCAGGAGTACCTTGTGTTTCCAACCAATCCAACCATTGTTGACCACTTCCTGCGGGTGGGAAATTCTCGTTTAGATTAAACTCACAATCTTCGAACTCACCCATGTTGTACATTCTAACGAGCGAATCATTGCGAGGAGAGATGACTGCACGCATCGTACAGGAATCACTGGCAAACGTCACGAGTTGAGGGGAAAACACCTCCCAATAATCAGTGTGATCTGCCACCAAGCACAACCGCGCAGGAACTCGAATAACCCAACAATCCCGTTCACCGAACAGGTCCCTTGCAGATTCCATCATGTGGTCAATATCAGTGTGGGCAAAATCACTCAAGGGGCGCGCATTGACCATCACGCAACCCCCTCCAGAGGTT
>CALCEF010000195.1 GCA_937901365.1 uncultured euryarchaeote
ACCACGGATTATGATTGACGACACCGATCGACGCATCTTGGCGGTTCTACTCGCTGATGCGAGAACTTCGATGCGGTCGATTGCCGAAGAAGTGGGTGTTGCACTCGGCACCGTTTCCAATCGTGTCAAGCGAATGGAAGAAATGGGTGTCATACACGGATATGGAGTCCGCCTCGATGCTGAAAAGATTGGATGGACAATGACCGTTCTTTGTGGATTGCGAATTGAGAAAGGAAGATTGATGGAAGTTCAAAGGAGGATTGCTGATGATCCTCGCGTGTTCGGGATTTACGATGTCACCGGTGAATTTGATTCGATGGTTCTCGCGCGCGTGCGCGACCGCGCCCATCTGGATGACTTATCCAAAACCGTCTTGTCGAGTGAGGGGATTATCCGAACTGTTACTCATGTGGTGTTGAATACCGTCAAACAAAATGGGGTTGAACTTCCCTAGGAAAGGGAAACCCCGTCCGAGGGTTCAAGAACGCCCGCTCGACCGTTCCGCCTATGGCCGTCTCCGGGGCAAGGGATGATGTGAATTCGGCAACGGCCGATAATCTACCTCCATACCTCCGATGGACCGATTTGTTGCTCAGATACCCAACCAGTGATTCTGCACCAATGCATGAATTTGGACGATGGGAAGATCAACCTCACCAACATCTGCCCGCAGCTCGCTTGGCGGCATCTCCATGGCAGGGGTTGCTGATTGCAGACGAAGTTGGTCTCGGAAAAACGATCTCTGCAATTCGGATCATTCGTCGCCTCCATTCGACTGGAGAATCCGGCGCCGTCATCATTGCTTGCCCTGGTTCTCTGCGTTCAAAATGGAAACAAGAGTTGCATCACCGCGGTGACCTTGAGGCCGAAATTATTGACACCGGTCGGCGTCTGTTGAGAGTTGTTGAACGTTTGGCTGATGGCGAGCCTCGAATCATTATCGTAAGTCATGGAATCCTAAGGCGTTCGGCAACGCTTGTACAATTGATGGAAACATTGCCCGAGGTGATGTTGACAATCATCGATGAGGCCCATCATTGTCGCAATCCTCGCAATCGATTGCATGACGCGGCACAGTTGTTGACCATGCGCTCACGACAAAGTGTCCTGATGACGGCAACACCAGTCAACCTGCGTGAAGAGGAACTTTGGGTGCAATTGAGTCTACTAGCCCCAGATCGATGGCCAACAATCGAACAATTTCATCGAACGATGAGGCCCACACGCATGCTGAATGATATACTGGATGGAATATCTCGACCGGTACCGAACTTACCAAGAGCGTTGGATCACTTCCGGGCCCTCCAACACACGATTGGATTTGCAGGAGACCCACGCCTTGAGCAAGCACTGAATTTGGTTCAAGATGAAACTGCATGGACAGAGGAAAGAATCGAAAATTCAAGGATTGTTTTGGCGAATTTAATCCGGCGTTTGCGGCCATTGAATGATCTCCTTGTACGAACAAGGCGTCGTGATTTGGATTGGCACATGGCTGAAAGATCTGCAATCACAATCGATATCAATCTCACTGCAGAAGAATGGCGACTTTACGAAGCCG
>CALCEF010000196.1 GCA_937901365.1 uncultured euryarchaeote
CCCCAAGTCACTATGGTAAATGGAAACACGCCACCACCGGCTGAGACGAATACAGAGGATTGGTGGAACCAATCCGATACTGAATGAGCCCTAATCAAAGGGTAGGGAAGATGGAAAAGAATGCTGAATTAAGTCACGGAGGAAGAATTAAACCACTTCTGAATTATTGTGGAAAACGTGTTCTTCCACATTAGAACCCGTGACCTCGTTGCATTCGCTCTGATCCTTCTCATGTTGGGAATGAGCGCTTCTTTCGGAATCGCCTCACAGGATGAACGGAAATCTACCTCTTTGGAAGATGATCTACCACTTCTTCTGACCCACTCAACAATCACCGACATCGGCTTCTCGGCCGACTCGATTTACACAAACACAACAATCGCCGCGGGCACTTACAACGGCTGTGCAATTCTTGAGAATCAAAGCATGGTTTGCTGGGGTGACAATGAGTATGGTCAACTCGGCGATGGGACTACTACCGAATCGGCGGTGCCGATTTACGTCAACGTTGCCGCTAACGAAACTCCTGTCGAGGTCACGGTTGGGCAAGTCACAGCCTGTGCCTTGATGGAATCAGGGAACATCTACTGCTGGGGCTCAGGTTACTATGGTAAGATGGGTAACGGTGAACCCTGGAACGATGATTATGTGAATACTGAGATGCGTCAAGTATTGCTTCCTGAAGGTCAAGGCGGTCAAACGGTCTCGATTTCCGGCGGCCACATCTGCACTATCCTCGACAACGGTGACGTCTACTGTTGGGGTCGAGGCAACCAAGGTCAACTCGGATATGGAGGCACATCAAATCGCAATATTCCAACAAAGGTAAATTTGCCCGGACAGCGAAGTGCGATTGCGATTTCGACCGGGACCTTCATGACTTGTGCTATCACGACCGATGGAATGGGCTACTGTTGGGGCGAAAATGACGAGGGGCAACTCGGGAATGGCACTACAAATTCGAGGCGGATGACACCCGCCGAGGTCCTCTTTCCATCTGGATACACCCCTGTTTCTATCTCGGCTGGCGATGACTTCGCCTGTGCTTTGATGGATAATCGCAAGGTGATGTGCTGGGGTGAGAATAACGATGGTCGCTTGGGCCAAGGTCCTTTGGCAACCGATGATGAAACAACGCCTGTTTGGGTGAGTATGGAGAATAGTGAGACGGCTCATTTCCTTGATATCGGAACAAAATCTGCTTGCATGATTCTGGATTCAGGGGAAACCAAGTGCTGGGGTACAAATGAGGAGGGCCAAATAGGCCAGGGAGACACCGATATCGACTATTATTCTACTCCAACTGAGGTGAACGGTAGCTACGACTTCGTCGCTCTTTCAATCAATTCAGATACTATTTGTGCGATTACATCTAACGCAGAAGGATACTGCTGGGGAGATAATGAGGCTGGCCAGACTGGACGTGGATCAATAGATACCGACGAACCGACACCAGGTGAAATTTTGTTTACTCCGAATCACCTGATGCTCGATGATCGTGATCCGGATGAAGACGGTATTCTTTCGATCTTCGACCCCTTTCCAAGAGGGTGCATTCCAGGCAGTTGGTTCAATTCTACTCTGGGTGATTGTCAGTGGAGCTCCCCTGGTCATTACACAGATCAAGCAGAGTTGACTCAAGAGATTCCTTGCCCGATTGGCAGCTATCAGCCGAATACGGGTCAGTCGAGTTGCTTACTCTCGCCGCCGGGTAATTACACAGACGTTGAAGCATCGATTACACCAACTCCATGCCCAGCCGGCCAATATCAGCCAGCTGAAGGTCAGACGGCATGTCTAATCGTTGACCTTGGACATTTTTCTCTTGAGGGTTCAGTTGAGCAGACTCCTTGTCCGAAAGGTACGTTTCAAGATTCGGTCGGACAGTCGACTTGCTTAGATGCAGATCCGGGTTATTACGTTGACATCAAAGGCTCAAACAGTCAGTTTCCCTGTCCTTCGGGAACCTATTCTCAATCATCTGGATCGCATTCTTGCACTAACGCAGATATTGGATATCATGTACCATATTCAGCATCATCAGAACAATTCGAGTGCTCCCTCGGGACATATTCTGACACTGTCGGATTAACTGAGTGTAAATTAGCGTCTCCCGGACATTACACAGATGTTACCGGTGCTACAACTGATTTTGCCTGTTCGTTCGGATTTTACCAACCTCTGAGTGGTCAATCTCTCTGCTTAGAGGCTGACCCCGGGCACTTTGTGTCAAACAATGGCGCCACTGAACAAATTGAGTGCGGGTTGGGATTCTTCCAAAGCCAATCCGGCTCAGTTGGGTGTACGCCTTCTACGCCTGGGAATTACGTTAATCAGACCGGAGCCTCCGCTCAAACCCCTTGTGACTCAGGATATTACCAAAACCAGTTCATGAGTACAGAATGTCGAGCTGCTGACCAAGGCCACTATGTGGCTGAAACAGGATCATTGTTGCAATCAAAATGCGAAATTGGTTCTTTTTCAGCCCAAATCGCTTCAGTAGGATGTACTTCCGCTACGCCTGGTCACTTCGTTAGTATTGAAGGTGCGACAAACCAAACAGTTTGTTTGAATGGAACTTTCCAACCAGAATATGGTCAGAGTTCATGCCTAAACGCTGAAGCGGGTCATTTTGTTCCTGAATCTGGTGCAAGTGAGCAGATTCCATGCCATACAGGGACATATCAGAATCTCGTCGCGATGACTTCGTGTATTGAGGCAGATCCCGGTCATCACGTTCCAGAGACAGGTATGACGGAACAGATAATCTGTGCAGCAGGATCTTACCAATTCAATTCTGGACAGGGGACATGTCGAGCCGCAGATCCGGGGCATTTTGTTCAGACATCAGGCCTGACTGGACAAACCAAGTGTATCGAAGGTTGGTATCAACCATCCGAAGGGAAAGCCGAATGCCTGCAGGCCGAACCTGGTCACTTTGCCTCAGGAATAGGTTCGGTTACTCAAACCGAGTGTGGATTAGGAACCTTCCAAGAATGGCCTGGTGCAAGCAAGTGTGAGGATGCTCACATTGACCATTACGTTGACACTATTGGCTCGATATCACAGTCCCCGTGCCCGACGGGATCCAGTCAACCGCTCGTCGGGCAGAGCAAATGCGTTTGGCCATTCGGAGTAGAGTCCCCAGCCATTCTTTTCGCCTCCGCTCTCCTGGGTGCGATACTAGTCTTCGGTCTTGGCGGTCGGATGGTTATGCGACGCAGGAGGGAGGTAACGGTGACCGAGGCGGCCGAGCACACCGACAGTGCCGAGGCACCAGACCAGCCTGTCTACGAGACGGAGCCCGAACCGGAGATGAACACCGGGCAGTTCCTAGAAGAACCCGAAGCAGACCTGAGCCGCCCCACTCCTCCTCCTCATGCTAAGATGAACGAGCAGGGGCAACTCGTGTGGGTTGACGATGCGGGCACCGCATATGCTCAGAACCCCGACGGCAGCATGGTCACGTTCAACGTCTCGACAGGAT
>CALCEF010000197.1 GCA_937901365.1 uncultured euryarchaeote
ACTCCCATCAATCCATGTAGTAATCGAATTCGGGTGTTCGCGATGCACAACACCCTCATCATCGACAACATCGACGTACAAGGATCGGAAGAAACGAATTTGCGAACCGCCTGGCGCCCCCATCACAGAATCATTTTCGTCAATGTCAATATTCGCTTGTTCAGGAGTTCCATTCTCTCCCACTCGCCCATTCTGAGTGAGTGTGAAATCGATTTCGTGAGTGATGAATTGTCCCCAAAGCCAATTGAAATCAGACAATCCTCTTTCGTCCGGTATCACCCCAGGTTGAGCACAAACAATGTTGCTAATTTCCCGGGGGTTGGGGAGGTCACTCAAACCCATCCAACCGGCGTTTGCATCGTGCGTGGAATTTGCGACACGCCCGAGCAATGTTCCGGCTCGCCCCCAATCAGGGTGTTCGGGATTGACTTCCGAACCGTCCGCATTTGGAAAATTGTTTGGAGACACATCGATGTCGTAACTTGTCGCAGCCATTTCAGCGCTCATTGTGCTGGGTAAGATCATCAGCATACAAAGTCCAATGGCCAACCCCATCTTGGTCGCCTGACTCCGATGGCTCACCCTTTCCATGCTGTGGTGGCGTAGGCCGAAATGGGTTAAATTGTCGGTCAAAAAATTGCGAACGTTCAATACATACGAGGTGTAGGTAACTTTGGCCTTTGGAAAATAAAAGGAGAATGCATCCGCACATCCTTTTACACAGAGACCGTTTCGGCCGGGAGGTCGGAGGGAACCCTATGCCACTAAGACTTGGACCAGCCGGCGTACCTTTGTCTTGCAAAGGACGAACAATCGTTGAAGGAATGGACGACATCACCGCTCTCGGATTGGAAACGATGGAGATTCAAACGGTCAGGACCGTTGCCCCACATCATTTCGATCAATACTGGCAGGCAGGGATTCTTTCTTGGAAGACAGGTTTTGAGATGAATCTTCACGGCCCGTATTATGCTGAGTTGCTGGGGAACAAGCGCGAACGCAGCCGTACACTATCGAAAATGGAAGCGAGTCTGCAAGCGGCGAAAGTCATCAATGCCCGCCATATCACATACCATGTTGGCCCTTATGGAGAATACAAACGCGGTCCTGAGGCCAACGAGCAAGTCGCCAATGTGATGGCCGGTGTCGTCGATCGCTGTGCCCAAATTTGGAACAATGAGGATGAGGCCGAAGATTACGCAGCCTTCCCATGGGTCATTGAAAATAGCCCGACACTCATCGGTGTCGAAACCAGTGGTCGTCAAGAATTGTGGGGTAGCCTCGAGGAAGTATTGGAGGTTACGAATCACGTAGAAGGCACCGTCCCCGTGCTCAACCTTGCACACGTACACGCGCGCGGGAATGGTCGCCTGCGGACCAGTGAAGACTTTGGGGAATTGTTTGATTTGGTGCGCGAAACCATTGGAGGTAAGACATTCTATTGTCACTTTAGTGGAATCGAACATCGCATGGGGAACGCACTTCATTACACGCAAATCAAGAAGTCTGATCTCAAATTTGAACCGCTTGCAGAGTTCCTTGCAGAGGATGGCGATTGGCTGGATATCACGATGATTTCAGATTCCCCTCTCCTCGAGCATGACGCGATGTTCATGATGCAGCAGTGTGAGCGAGCAAGGCACCGCCTGTTTGAGAAACAGGCTCGAGATGATCGCCGAAGGAAGTTGGCTATTGCACAGGGAATTGACCCCGATGAATTGGCGGCCAGAGAAGCTGCTGAAAAAGCCAAGCGAGAAGCTGCTGAAAAAGCCCAATCTGCTCCTGCTGCCACCGTTGAGAAGAAGGTGAAGATGCCGGCAAAAAAGACAGACGATAAGAAGGAAAAGAAATCGTCTGATGATGGACCCATGGTCATTGAAGATGAAGAGGATGACGACCTCTTTTGAGCCCCGATTTGGCACCCGAAAGTGTTGATAATGCAAGGCCGGTGGCCGTGTTCCCACGCGGTGGTAACTCAGCTGGGAGAGTGCCAGACTGAAGATCTGGAAGTCGCCGGTTCAAGCCCGGCCCACCGCACCATCATGATTGGTTTTCCAGTGCACCCTGTTGCATTGAATACAGACTACCCAATCCCTTCTCGGCCATGTCCATCAGTGCATCCATCTGTGCGCGTGAATAGGTGGATTCTTCTCCAGTTCCCTGAACCTCGACCAGCATACCATCACTCGTGCCGATGACATTCATGTCGACATCTGCATTGGAATCGAGGACATAGTCGAGATCAAGATAGACATCTTCACCAATCAACCCGACACTAATCGCTGCCACATCGACGGGCAGTACAGCACTTTCGTGGGCTTTCTTTTCCTCTGAACTCAATTCACGAGGCGTCCAATCTCGCCCGGCATCGGCAGGCTTTCGGTCGGCTGCAGGCAGACACAATCCTTGGTCGATGAGTCGGCGAACACCCAAGCGAAGTGCAATGGTGGCAGCAGTAATCGATGCACATCTTGTGCCTCCATCAGCATTGAGAATATCACAGTCCACAGTCAAACTGTGTGGTCCCAGTTCCTCTAGGTTGATTCCGGCACGAAGGCTACGTGCAATGAGTCGCTCAATTTCGTAAGTTCGACCCTTAGCACCTCTACGCTCACGCTGGAATCTGGAGTCTGTTGATCCAGGCAATAGACAGTATTCTGCATTGACCCATCCCTTCGTGGCATCACGAGGAAACCATCTCGGGAGATTCTTCGCGCGCGTACAACACGCGAGGACGACAGTGTCACCTTGTTTGTAGAGAACACTGGCGAGTGCATTGGGTGTAAAGTTGAGTTCAACCTCAACCTGACGCATCTCATCGTTCGCGCGTGTCAATTCCAATTCAGTATCCTTGAACTTGGCCATGCACCGCCGACTCGGGTCTCATTCTTCAATCGCGCGGCGAGCATGAGGGGGTCTCCATGCGTCCCATACACCCTCGGTGGTCTCAATGTAAGGTCCACCAATCAAGTCGACACAATAGGGCACTGCTGGCCATATTTCATCAATAATCTCTCGAATCGAACGCGGACTTCCGGGCAAGTTGAGGATGAGTGATTTTCCCCGAATTCCCGCAGTTTGTCGACTCAGTATGGCTGTCGGCACATGACGCAAGGAAATGGCTCGCATTTGTTCTCCAAATCCTGGCAGCATGCGCTCACATACGAATTCCGTTGCATCCGGAGTCACGTCTCTAGGTGCTGGTCCAGTACCCCCGGTGGTGATGATGACTGAACACCCTGCATCGCACAGATCGATCAAGGTCGCCGCA
>CALCEF010000198.1 GCA_937901365.1 uncultured euryarchaeote
GGTGGTTTCCTAGATGCACCGGGAGGGCCTCTTCGCTCACCTGGACGTGTGGCTGGTGGGCCACGGCTTTGCATCGGTGTTACCGGCTGGGCCGCTGGTAGGAAATCGTCCTCTTCGATGTATTCCAATTCATCATCTTCTACGGTTCTGTTGAGAACCAAAAGGACGACGACAACAGCGATAATCAGAACGATTACCACACCTGCAATTCCAATGTAGAGACCAGTATTGCTACTGTCTTCTGCCTCGGAATACTTGGCGACATTGAAGGCAGGGATGCTTGCAATTTCCTCATTGTCCATGTCTAGAATGACATAACTGACGTTTGTAGCAGGGTTCGGGAATTGATCCATCGAGATTCGCCATCGTGTGTCTTCGCCAGGCAGGACACTGAATGGACAGGTGTAACTGACTGGAGCACTGGCTTCGCCACCAATCCATGTCACAATCTGAATCTCCAGAACACCTTCCTTGTTACCCTCATTGCTGAAGTCAATCAAGAGGTCGAAGTCGGATTCTGCCATCGGTCGGTCAACGGACATGTCAACGCGCGAGATGCTGAACTGAGCCGATTCGTAGGCGATTTGGTATTGTGCCTCTCCGTTGACTGATTCGCCAAAGGAACCTGCACCTGCGATGGTCTGTCCAGCGGAATCATATCCAGTTAACCAGAACTTCACGATGACATTCTCCATGTCATCTGGGACCGGTTGGGTTGTATCCCAGAGATCGAAACAGGTTGAAGTCGCGCGAATACGACCTTGGGAGGATTCGAGATACAGAGGTGTACTTTCCCAACCCGGGCCATCCTCAAACGCATTCAGATATTCAGTCCAGTTGTATTCAAATCCACCAACTTCTTGGGTTTTGTAGAACATCCAATTCAAATTAACTGAATTAGTATCCATGCCCTGTAGTTCGTCGATGAGGATCTCAGCATCGAGACAACCCATAACGGATGAAGAAATGCTACCTTCAATGGTTTCACCCGTCACCGAATTAGACAAATCCCATGATCCAACTACGGCGTTCGGCCTTGTTGCATCTACTTTGACGATGAACGAACGTGATGGTGCAGGGGTGTTATCTGCTGCACCTTCCGGCAAGTTCAGCAATTCCATCGTGTAACTGTATTCATTGCTTGCATAGGCAGCAGGGACAACCAATTGGAATGTACCGTTTTCAATATCATACTCATTTACATCGACTAGCGCTGGAGAATAACCCTTGTCAGGCATTCCTGCAGGGTACAAGGGTGAGCGTGTAATCTGCAATGTGATTGGAATTTCAGGACTGACGAAAATCAAGTCATTCATCCCAGCACTGAATACGTAACGACCTTCGATGACCAAGAGATCACCCTGGTAAACGAATCCTCCGTCAGCTGCTCCCACGCCATCGGTAGGGAATCCAGATGTGTCTTCAACTTGGAAGGTGGTCATGTCGAGTTCGATTCCACTAGCGTAAGACCAACGCTGTGGGTTACGTGACGCACTGATGTGTACCTCGTTATTGTTGAGATCCTTATCCTTCATTGCAACATCGGGTGTCTTCACGCCACCCACATATGAGAGAGGTACGCCCCAATCCAAACGGATGGGGATGTCAAGGGTGAATTGCTGCTCGAATGGAGAGATTAACACGGTACCTTCTCGAGTTAGCATTCGTGGCTTGACACCTGTGTTTTCGAAATCATCGAGAATTTCAATCCAATCGTTGTCTCCATTTGTCCACGCCGTATCATTTTGCGGCGAATAGAACAACTCGATGCAACCTTCTGGGTCATATGAGCCTCCAGCTTCGTTGCAGATTGCCGGATTCATGGTGACGGTGATCTTGTCAATATCTTGCCAGCCGTTGTCATCCTTTCCATCGACCAACAAGTGATACACGTTTCCAGCATAAATTGAGCGATTGTTTTCATTCAACAGGGTACCATGGGAATCTGAAATGTGGAACGCCTCGACCAGAGGTGTACGACTTTCCATGGCGATGTATGTCACCAAATCCTCATTGATTCCAGCAGCACCACCATCGATTTGGTTGCCACCAATATCTCCACCAGACACATACAAACTGACCATCTGAGGTGGATCGATTCCACTGTTTGCGTAATCACTGATACATTCACAGGGATGGTCGATTAGATAGTACGAAGTGTCAGTCATTGTTTGACGTACTAAACCGACTTGGCTATACTCATTCATTTGGGCAATTCGATCCTTCTCACCTGTATCTGCAGCGGTGTATCCTGGATCGGTCGGACAGAGTCCGTCAAGGCCGCAATCATCGGAATATTCGACCCAATAATTGAGGGTCAAGGTCTCTGGAGCCAGTGGCAAATCCTGAGCCGCAATTCGGAATTTCTGATTGTTACTCGCCTTCACCCAAGTGTCGTCTGAAAGTTCGCGCCAATCTCCTTGTACACTGAACACGGAGATGTTCATCAGGTGGGGCGCAAACGGATCAAGGGTGATTGAAAATCGGATTGCACAGTCACCATCTGGGTTGAAATTTGCAGGTGGGCAAATGGTGTCTCCATCTGTGTAATTGTGCATCAAAAGTCGATATTGCTCGTTACCTGCCTCTGAAGCAGGCAGAGTTGGTTGCCACGAATAATCACCATCAATTGAGGGGGTTGTTGAATCGACAAACAACCAATCCTCAAACATGATTTCAGATTGATTGCGCTTTTGCAAAACAACTTCGTAACTGTTGGGATTGGGTGCAACATCCAAATCTTCGTATCGAACATTGAAATCAAGTGTGATTGTGTTACTTGAGAAGGCGTTGTTCAAATCCATCTGCTCGACTCCACCTTGGTTGAAAAGATGGAAGTCGGTGATTCCAGCATCGTTTTCCACAGCATTGCCAGTCGATGGCTGAATCAAATTACCCGCCGGTAGGCCACTGACACCCGTGCTAGAGATCGCGGCTGCATACAAGCGAACGCTCGGTGTGTCATCCCATGATGGGTTGACGGTGAACCTCCAGTTTAGCTGCATAGCTGACGAGCCATCCACAGAACCAGCAATAGATTGTAAGGCCATGAAATTGATTTTATCATCTTCATCGGATTCTTCCCAGAAACTACCATTCGACTGGTCCCAACGCAATTCCATATTTCCAGTTTCAGTTTCGAAAAGAAGACTGGCGCCACCTAGGGTTTGACCGGTGGAAGACGATACATCGTGCGTTGTGACGATTTCAATGATATCTCCGTTTGGATACATTCCGGTAATCCCACCGTCATCGTAGGTGGAATCGTAACCACTGGTGGTGGAAATCGATAGTGATGACAAGGAGATTGAACCTCCTGAACCGCCGACGATCCGAATCGGTACGACAACACTTTCTGCGGAACTACCGCTACTGGCCAGAGCGACACCTTGGTTCATTTCGCGCGCGATGTTGTTTGAATCGCTGAGAGCGCGCTGCCAATCGTAGATGATATCCAAATCTCGGAAGGTAATGGTTGCTCCCGAGGCAGATGTGGGTGCGTCAATTGCCAACCTGAACAGGCACCACTCATTGCCATACTGATCGACCCAAGCAACTGGTACCAATGGATTGTCTAGCAGACTTTGGACACTGGATTGTAGAGAAACCAGTGGACTTCCAGGGTATGGGGTATGAGACTCGCCCTCGTATAGGCTACTGGCGAGTGAAACCTCTTCATTACCGCTAATGAGATTCAAATCAAATTCGCCGATATTGTTGTTTTCATAATTGAATTCAGCATAGTGAATTGTAGCTCCTTTCGGTAGAAGGAAAGGCGCACCTTCTCCTTGGAGATTGATGTCTAGGGAAATTGTGCGTGCGGATGAACCTTCATTGATCCCGTTGACAACACCTGTTCTGAACATGTCTTGGCGACCAAATTTCCCAAATGCAGGATCAGTCATTCCCCACTCAATATCTCCGTCTGCTGCCACATCGAGCGTGATGCCACGAGAATGGTGGGCGAATCGGTACTCTGCATGGAAAGAATAGACATCACAATATGATGTGTAATTCGCTAGAACCGCTACAGCGAATCCAGGAGATGCAAGATCTGTCCATTGATTATTTGTCAATTGGGTCATATCCGCATCCGAATTAAGGCTCATGCCCATAACGAAGTTCGGTCCTCCACAATTGTCGACTACAACTGGTTTGATGGCAACAATTGGCATTGACAAATCGCGGCGTGCCACTGGAGGTGTGAATGAATCATCCCAAATCTCAGTGGAGATCCAGACTTGAGAACCGCCACTTAATTCTGAGGTCCACTTATCGTTACTGTGGGTTCCACCTTCGAAAAATACACCATTCGTATTGTTGAAAGTGGTTCCAATCATGGTGCCCAATCTGAATCCATGTAATACTGGAGTGGAAAGTCTAGATGAACCGGATCCAAAAGTAAATTTGAAATCAATCAAAGGATAAGTATCAGCATTGATATCCCACAATTCAATGAGGCTACCTTGTAGATTGGACATTGCATTTCCGTTTCGATCAACAACAACATTCCCAGTCCCTGCATCCAATACATCTACACCAAAGTCTGCAGAGGACGATGCAACCAAATCAAGATTTAGCAATCCATAGCCATCAGGAAATCCTGGTTGGCCTGAGGTTTGTGGGGCGAAAGAGCGGAGAGTTACATCTCCCTGAGCAGGCAGTGGATCTCCAACACGAACGCCATCGATATACCAACCAGCATTCAACATCTCAACTGGGAAAGCACCCTGACGAGGGTTGACCTCATGGATGAACATGAGTTTGATGTATCGACCTTGATGTTGGCTTAAATCGAGTCTGACATCCGACCAACCACTCGGGCTATTTGATGAGGTGGTCCCATTGCCTGCAAGAACGTAATCACCGGACTGTGGCCCATTTGTGCCGAGGTGATTTCCACATCTTCCCGCAGGAACTTGGTTTGTAGATGAGCCCAATTGATGCAATCCGTCACCAGAGGATATACCGGTGGTAGCTCCAATGTCAAATGGTGCGAAAACAGGGTTTTGGAAGTCGACATTGTTTGTCGAATTCTGAACGGCGACATAAGCACAGTCATCGTAGTAGTACTGGTTTGTACCTGCTTCTCTGAAAAAGAATGAGTGGAAACTGCGGAAGGTCATGTCCGCTTTTCCGGGATGAACGAAGAAAGATACACTGGTCAGAGTCATTTCAAACTCCCCATCTGGTAGACTCGCTGTGTAATCGGGGTTCTCAAAATCCGTACCCCAACAGTAATCGCCAACACCACAACCGAGTGTGGGGAGGACATTTTCGTCAGATTGCCCCCGTGCCCAGTTTGCCTCCAATGGTGGTATTCCTTGCATGGCACCTGCCGACCAACCTTCTGGGCCTGACTCAAAGTCGGCATTGTAACCCTGACTCTTTAGTTGAAGGGATGTTTCTTCAACTGTGAAATCACCAACAGACGAATATTGCGTCATACCACCGTTGTAAATTGGATTCCAAATTTCCCCGTTGGCAATGAGTGAGCTGTCGATGACTTGAACATCATTATGCTCGGCATAATCTGTGGCCACAATGAATCCAGCGGCATTGACCGTTTCACCGGCTGGCATACTGATTCCAGCGGTCAAATCATCGCCCCAAGTTCCTTGATCACGTAGTTCGACGTCGACATCGGAATTGCCGTTGGCAAATGTGCTGATTGTTGCTGCATGAACCAAGGTGGTGGAGAACACCATCAAGCAAATCATGGCCAGCGATAGGGTACGGGTTCGGGTCGTCATATTATGTCACATCCAAGATGAACCACATAGTGGTTCTACGCTGGCCACTCAAAGCCCGCATATAACACCCATCATCCGTTGGTTGGCCCCGTAGGGGGCCAAAAGGCCATCATTTTACGCTCAATGGACGGATTCTAAGCGATTCAAGGCAACCATCAGCCAAATCGGTTAGTCCACCTTGTGCCATCTCATTTTGGCGTAAGCGGTTGAGGTCTGCAACCGTCGTTGGGCGGTCGGGACCTAACGCATCACACAACTCTGGACCCGCTGCGATATCATACGTCCCTAATTCTCTAGCCTCATCGATAATTTCCTGTTTGTCTAGTCCGAGTAAAGGCCGCAAAATTCGAAATTCACTGGCTTCTTCAACTGCACCCAAATTCCCTAGGGTTTGGCTGCTGACCTGACCCAAGTTTTCACCAGTCAAAATGGCGGAGGCGCCGACATCTTTTGCAAGGACGGTCCCAATCGCATTGAAGAGACGTTTCATGTGAACGAAGTAATCGCGATGGGCTTCTGGTTCGGTGAATTTAGCCAATGTTTCACCGACGGTAACAACACGTAGATTTGGGTCGATTGAACCCGTTTCATCCAAACTCCCAATCAGATGGGAAAGACTTGCAGCGGTTTTGTCCTCTGCTTCGCTGCCCGTAATCGGTTCTTGAGAGCAATGAACAGGAACGATGTGCCACCCCGATCGAACCATACGAGCCACTGCGACGGGGGAATCAATACCACCCGAAACCAAAGCGATACAGATGGGGGCATTGGCCATGTGCCACCCTACCGCTTTACCCCCATAATGGGATGGGTCAGGGGAATCTAGGTGACAGCCTCAAGAGGGGGAGGCGTCGCCCAAGGAATGAGGATAGTGATGTCTGACCCTTATTCGACCGAACCCGTGACCAAAATCGACGAGGTGTTTCCACAGGATACGAATGCCTACAATACGCTCTTTGGAGGGAGATTGATGAGCATCATGGATACTGCTGCCGGAATGGCTTCGAGTAAATTTGCGCACCGTGAATTTGTCACCATCTCTGTGGATGCACTGAAGTTCAAAAGGCCTGCATATCAAGGGGATTTGATTGAAACAACCGCACGTGTTGTCCATACCAGTACGCATACGGCGGGTGTACACGTTATTGCGAAGAGGTTGGATCGAAGTGAATGGGTGACCGAAGAGATTTGTTCAGGATTCTTTTTCATGGTCGCAATCGATTCGCAGATGAAACCAATTCCCATTCCACAATTCACCCCAATGACTGAAGAAGATCAGAAAATGTGGGATTTGGCTCAAGCGGCCAGAGATGCAATGAAAGCTGCTGGTCAGTAACTGCATGAACAATAGGAAGGTCGAAAGGCATGCCTGTACTGAATGTCGCCTTTGTCGGTACTGAAGATTTGGCCCGAACATTGGCGAAGAAGGGTGATGTGCGTGACATCGAATCCTACGTCTACAAGGATTCTGTCGATGGACAAACAAGAATCCTATCTTTGTTGAGACCGCTTCGACACCCTGAACGCCTTCGGCCCTTACTCAGTGTGCTCAACGTAGCGAAGGCAGGTGTTGTCGAAATTGCAAAAGTAGATGCCGCGCTTGGAGAGGTTCTCGTTGCCTTTGGAGCCGCAAATATCGATATCGGACACGCGATTATTTCTCCAGAAGAAGGTGGTTGGGTAGACCCCGAACAGGTGCGTGTAATCCTTGACCAAGCTGGACTTGGACAGTGGACATTGCATGAACAGATACCAGATGAACACACTCTGCGGGAAGCACTCCTATCCAATCTCCAATCAGGTGATGAGGATGCACCACTCGTCATTCCAATCGATCAACACTTCAATGTCAAAGGCGTGGGACTAGTTGCCATTGGTTACGTCCAGGCTGGAACCGTCTCCAAACATGATGAAATTCTGGTGCTCCCCGCTCAAGAAACTGGTATCGCTAGAAGTCTCCAAGTCATGGATGATGATGTTGAACAGAGTTTTGTTGGAGATCGTGTGGGCGTGGCACTTCGAAATCTAAGAGAAGAGGTGCTTCACAGAGGATGTATATTGACACATGGAGATGGGGGTGCTTTGACCCGCCACAACAGTTCTACTTTCACCCTTTCAAAAGCACCATTCCAGAAGCGGGAACTGTCCGAGGGTGATGTCATTCATGCCGCTATCGATTTACAGTTCCAAGTTGGGCGAGTAATTCAGATTCAAAATGAGGGGGTTGAGGTCGAATGGGAGCAACCACTTTGGATACAAAATCGTCAGGCTGCGCCCGTAATCATTGCACAATTAGATGCAGGCAATATGCGGATTATGGGTATTGCAGAAGCCATCGCGCCCGCGCGTGAATAGAACCACGAAACTGTGGGTCTGATGGTGATGATTGCCAATAAACTGTATAAGCAGCAGGTTGCGCTGACGTTCTGGGATGCATCAACAGGAAGGACCCTTTGGGGTTCAGCCTGAGCAGCGTGGGAGCGAAATTCTCGCAACGTTCAGGCTGGCCGGAGTAGGCGGGGCCATCAAGGGTGTACTAAACGAGAAGTCGTTGTTACTTGAGCGCCGTGATGGCAAAGGTTTGCGGGTTGACATCGATACGATTCGTCGTGTCCGACACCACCATACTCCTGTGATTCCCCAAGGACTGACTTGGATTGGCGTCATAACGCTCATTCTTGCAACCCGTGTTCTTTCAGGTCCAATCCAGATTTACGCCCTAGTAGTGGGTGCGATTACAATTTTCACATGGCTGATGGGTCGTAAACCCACACTTTGCATTGATACCAAGCAGGGTGACAGGCATATGCTACATGGACCCGATAGCCTTCTATTACGAACTCAGATGATGATCAATCGACTGTGTGAAGGCAAGACAATGGATGAAGCAAGAGAAGGGTTGGACGACGTCCAAATCAATCCTAACTTCCCTTCCATATCCCCATTAGAAGTTGTTAATGTACAATCAAATAACCTCCAAGCGGAACAGGTGGAAGAGGCAGAACTTCTTCCCGAAGTCGGAATATTTGATGAGGCGGATTTGGAACAAGCGTTGAAGGCCATGTACCACGGAAGTGCTGGAGAAATTCCTGAACCCAAGCCTGCTGAATCCTCAACGATAATCGAAACTTCATCTGCAACTGAAGCGTTTTCATCGGATAGTTCGGCAGATCATGCAGGGCGTGGTCTACTGGATCGTGCACGAAGCTCATTACAAGAAACACGATCTGAAAGCAATGAGTGGCAACAACAGCCAAAGTTGGATAGTTGGTCTCAACCATGGGAAAAGCCTGTAGCAGAAAATCCGGTGACTCCAACTGCATCCGAATCCGCTTACGAGCGCGCTTGGGGTCGTGGTGAACCACAATGGTATTGCGAAAAAGAGGCTGAGACCGGAACTCGAATTCAAACTGCACTTTCTGAAGCCAAAGAAGAAGGAGACATGTTTTTCTCGGGCTCAATGTTTGATGACCCTTCGCCATCCCAAACAACAGAAACTGGAATCTTTGGAAATATGTTTGATACACCAGCCCCCGCACAAACAACACCCCCTGTTACTGAACCTGCACCGACATGGTCCGGGCAAGCCATTCGTGAAGCCTCACAAACTCAGAGTGCCCTAGCAACAACACTTCCAGAACCAACACTTCACGCCCTACGTGAAGAATGCACCCCTGGTGTCGTTGCTGCGGCTAGAGTCGCAACACCCGAACCTGAACCTCAGGCTGAACCAAGCGAGATGGCCAACCTTGACGAATTCCCTGCCCTCGGTGCATTCCTTCGCAATTCTCCCAATCGACGATTGCGAACTTCAAATGCCCCCAAACAAGAGGGGCGGTTTGCTCAGTTGGCCAAACGTGGAATCAACGCATTGATGAGAAATAATTCGAGAACACCTACTCGGAAGCGAGTCAGGCCGGTGAAAATCGAAGGTGATGATTATGCTGAAATTTATGGTGATGAAGATGGGTTCCAGGATGGGAAATATCGAGAGGTATCGCTCCGCTCTGGACAAATATTGCGCCTAAGGGCTGACCAAGATCATCAAGCTGAGGTTGCAGAACGAATCC
>CALCEF010000199.1 GCA_937901365.1 uncultured euryarchaeote
TCGCTCAAGTCGCTGAGTTCGTCGATCTGCGGGTGACATCTCAACCCTCATCGTTGATTCTCTCTTCAGAACTCATGCAACCCATGTCGATGAGCGTCATGATTACCAACGATGGAAACGTCGATGATGAAGTGACAGTAACCATCCAAAATTCTGCTACCCTCGATGATCGAAACATCGGTTGGAACATCACCAGTTCAGGTCAAGGAGACACCATTGATTCGGATGGAGGTTCCGAAACATACACCCTTCGATTCACACCGAACCCCGACATGGAGGATGAATCTCTTTCCATTCTCATTCGGGTCAAATCCGGATTTGACAATTCACAATCGGTGGATATTACGCTTGTAATCAACACCACTGCACCCGAAGAAAGCGTGCTCGATTTGACGGCCATGAACATCCCCTCATGGGCCTACATTGCGGCGGGCACCCTCGCTCTCTTGTTCGTGCTAGCCATTGTCAGAAGTGTCACAAAGCGCGCGAAAAGGGCATCACAACAGTATCTGGGCGAGATCGATGACGAAGATGATGATGACTTTGAGGATGATTTCGAACTCGACGATTTGGATGACGATCTATCCGATTTAGACGAAGAATTAGACGACCTCGACAATTTTGAATTCTAACGGCTGCATGCACCGTTTTGACCTTGACCTGCGAACGCTTATGTAGGCATGGAGGGCAGGGCACCTATGGTGGAACCCGTGAAATCCGTCTTTAGAATGACCCTGTTGATTACAATTTACGTCCTAAGCACTTGGGCCGGAACAGTTGACAATGCCGAAGCGCAAATCAACCCTGACATCAGCCTGACCTGTTCACCGACCGCCATTGAGATTGACGTTGCACCTGGTGATACTCGAATTGGAACCACCTATTGTGACGCACAGAATCCAACTCTGTATGTCGAGAAGGTCAACATCCAGATCACCGCAGCAGGTCTCACCTACGCTGCTCCTGGTTCCATCACAGTGGCTGCTGGTGACACCACCACCTTCGAAGTGGTCGTTCGCGGTGAAGACCAGATGGCAGAAGGTAGCCGCCAAGTAACCATCTCAGCTCGAGTGGACCAAGCCAATGGCGCACCTTGCCCGACCTGCACATCGCAGACAACGAGCCTTGTGGTCGTCGTCAAGCAGTTCCCAATGCTGCGCATTCAGGCAGATGAGCCCTTCAAGCAACTCCGACCAAAGGTGGACTACATCTTTGAATTCGGAATCTACAACGACGGTAACAACCGTGACCAGTTCATCATCTCCGTCGCAAACCGCGATGATCTTGCAGATGCTGGCTTCCAAATCTCATTGCCAGAAGTCAACACATGGATTGAGTCCAAGGCACCACCCGTGAAGATGCGTGTCATGATGCGCACCCCGAAGAAGCAGGGATGGTCCGACCACTATTACCAGTTGGACTTCCGCACAACTTCGGAGCACTCGATCCGCAGCGGCGGTGTCGAAATGTCACAGACTCAGATGGTCACTCTCTACATCCGTGGTGTCTACTTGCCCGGCTTCGAACTCTTCTCGAGTTTGATGATGTTGGGTCTAGCGGCTGCATTTGTAGGCAAGCGGCGCAACGAGGATTACGCTGAAGAGACAGCAGATATCCCAGATCCGCCCTTTGAACCGTTATTCTGACGGCTGATTTGAATACGGCCCACAAAGTGGGCCTGCGGGTCAAATTAGGCAACGGTTTGATAACCCCAAGCCGGATAAACACCTCGTAGAGGTGAAACCTATGTCAGGCGGATTACTCGAAAAGGCCAAGCAAGTAAGTGGAGATTCCGATGATGATGTCGGGGCCGCAGCAGATGCAGTCATTGAGACGAAGACGGTACCAAATCCGTCCCAGAACCCCATCATGCTGTATGCAGCAGGTGGGAGTCTTGTGGTCTGTATGGCCCTGCTTTACTTCATGTATCTCCTACCAGCTTATTCAGGCGTCATCATTTTCTTGATGCTGATCGGTTCAGGTTACACCGCTTCGTTGCACGTTCGCAACACCCGAAACAATGGCGATGCTCTCAACGGCATGCAATGGACATCAATTGCAGTAGTTTACCTGCTGCTGGCAGGTATCCCCTATGTTGCCGCAATGGATCTAGGAGGTTCGGTATTGTTGAACTATGACTCCGAAACATGGTTTGACGAGGATGACGACACAGTCACTCTAGATTTGCGCCAATCAACCGGATTGCTCGGCAGTGAATTCACTGGAGGTAACCTCATGGTAACAGTGTCGCAAGATGGTGCTGAAACTTGGAGCGGTGAAATCAACGTCATCATGAATTCTGAATTTGACGGCAATGTAGGTTCAGTGACACTAGCAATCTCTGATTTCTATTCGATGAACGCTCAGCGTGTCAAGTCTGTATCCGGTTCTGGTTCCCCGGTGCTGGAAGATCACCCATACACCGTTTGTATT
>CALCEF010000200.1 GCA_937901365.1 uncultured euryarchaeote
CCATTCACTGTCACCGTAGCCTAGCGGCAGCGGAGGATTTGGTTGAGGAAATTGAAGCGTCAGGAGGCGAAGCATTCGTTGTCCGAGGAGATCTTGCTGAGGATGATGACAGAGTTGCATTAATCGAATCCGTAATCGATCGAGCAGGAAGGCTCGACATCCTCGTAAACAACGCATCTATATTTGAAAAGATACCACTGGAAGAGATGACTTCAGATGCTGCACAAATGATGTGGAGAGTCAATGCTGAAGCGCCCTTAATGCTGATTCAACACGCTGCACCTCACCTTCGATTCGAAGGCAAAGGTGATCCCGGTTCGGTCATCAATATGATCGACAATTCCAGCGGTAGAAATGATTGGCCTGAATTGAGTCATTATTGTGCATCAAAAGCGGCTTTACTTTCGATTACCCGTAGCTTGGCACAGGAACTTGCCCCATCAATTCGAGTCAATGCAGTGGGCCCTGGTGCGATACTATTTCAGGAATGGGAATCCGAGGAAAGGAGGTCCGCAGTCCTTTCGTCTATACCGATGGGTCGACAAGGCGATACAAAGGAAATTGCCGAGACAGTTTTGTTCCTCGCGGCTGGACCATCTTACATCACAGGTCAGATCATCGACGTTGATGGCGGCTGGTCCCTAACGGCGTAGTAGCGTTCAAAGCCCGAGTGCGACTCAAGTAGCCCGCAGGGGTTGCCAAGCCCGGCCAACGGCACCGGACTTAAGCTCCGGGGGCAATGCCTTCGTGGGTTCGAATCCCACCCCCTGCACCAATTTACGCATTTATTGCATCTACGATGCAGCCATACAGAGTGAAGTCTCAATTAAGCGCGTCCTGCAAACCGTTTAATGGGCTGTATGTCACGGGTCACCGTAGGTGAGCGAATGCTGGGTGTGACTCGAGGCAAGAGCAGAATGGCCATTCTATTGGTCGCTGTCATGCTATCATCGTTCATGATTCACATGACTCCAACCGTCCAATCGCTCGATGAGGCGCCGGCCCGAAAGGACTCTGCAACAGTCGAATATGACCTCTACTTTGCTTCCGCTCCGGGTGGCCACCCTACCGATGGAAGAATCACAACTGAACGACCCGATAGTGGTGGGCAGGAAGAGGAATCAGCATCGGGAACAAATGTTGAATTCTCAACCGATCAGATGCTTTCTGATTTGGTCATTACCGGCAATCCAAATGGAAACCAATACGAATTGGAGATTGTCCTTTTCTTGAAGGCGACCGGACAAGAGGGTTCGACAGTTGATTGGACCGTATCGGTAATCGCAGGAACTTCGATTATTGGAACTGAAGATTGGAGTACTGATGTTTGCACACCTTCTGCATTCGGAGGTAACACCTGTGGATTTGATGAGCGATATTTCCACCCTAGTTGGGGTTCGCCCGCAGATTTCACAGTCGATGCCGATGAGCGGCTAAAGGTCGTCGTATCGGCAGATATGGAGTGCAGTTCTGGTGGCGGCACACCTGACCCACCCAACGGTAGCGATAGCGAGACCAGTGGTCGCCAGTGGGGATCTGTTGAGTGTGATGCTTGGGTCGCATGGAATGAAATCGACACCGCATCTGGGCGATTTTCTAAGATTGAGGTCCAAACTCAACCTCTGAGCGGCTCACAAGTCAAGGTCCACCGCCCAGGTAGCGTTTGGACTGATGAGGAAGTAGGCACGGAGCAGAACCCGTGGTTCCCCAATGATTCACCCGATATGCGGATCATGCAGTTCAATGTCGAACTTCGTGATGCCTTTGGCCGGGAAGATATTGACGTCGTCCGCTTACACATGACCGACGACAATGGGCAGGTTGCATTCACTCATACATTTGATGATGAAGAATTGGTTACCGACAACAATGCGTTACGGGCTCAATACA
>CALCEF010000201.1 GCA_937901365.1 uncultured euryarchaeote
CTCACATACGAATTCCGTTGCATCCGGAGTCACGTCTCTAGGTGCTGGCCCAGTACCCCCTGTGGTGATGATGACTGAGCACCCTGAATCGCACAGGTCGATCAAGGTCGCCGCAATGACTCCTTTTACATCAGGAACGATACGCCGTTCAACAGTGTATGGATTGGAAATAGCCAATGAAAGGAATTCTTCTATGGCTGGACCGGACAAATCTTCGTAGTCTCCAGACGATGCCCTGTCCGAAGCTGTGAGTACACCAATTGTGACGGGGTCCATGCAGGGTCGAAGCCGTGGATGATAAGAATACTACTCTTCTTCTGCAAGGAATCCTGCCCGCGCTGCAGCTCGTCTTTCCTTCCTTTCATCGCGTGGAATTGGAGATCTGGATTCGATATCTCTCGCTTTATTCCCACCTGGCATTTTCCCGGTTAAAACGCTGGCCTTTGCGTCATGAAATTCAGTCGCAGTAAGCCATCCATCTCTTCGCATATCTGCGAGTCTTTCCAAGCGCTCAATCATCTCGTTGGTATCCACCGATGGTTGAACACCACCGTTTCTACCCCTGCGGCCTTTCGCCCAGATTAGTTGTGATAGTGTTGCAGTTAACAATCCATACAGCGCAATACCGGTAAACATCAGGAAAATCGCGACAGCTCGCCCACCATGAGTCACTGGCGCATAGTCACCGTAACCGACTGTGGTCGCCGTCGTAATCGCCCACCACATGGCTTCGGGCAATGTTTCGATACACGTGTCTCCGCACGCAGCCTTCGATGCATGTTGTTCGAAAAGATAGGCGATGAATCCTCCAGCGAAACCGATTGCGGTGACGACGAAGATGAGGTGCTGAATCTGTCTCTGGACGGGAGATTCTTCACTTGTTTCTTGTAGGCCCAGGAGATTCGTCGCCAATGAATACACCTTGGTCAAATGCACCAATCGCAATAGAACGATGACACTAATCTGTGGGAATGCGGCCAATATTACTGGAGTTAAACCGAGCATTCCCCAACTCTGCGCTCTCCACCATTCGGAACGATCTTCGGTCAAGGAGAGGTCCTTTGCAAGTTCAGCGACAAAGAATCCAACCAAGGCGAGATCAAGGATTGCTAAAACCCAGAATAAAGTTGGATTTGAATTCACCAAATCCTCTTGGATGACGAAAATCACAATTCCAATTGAAACCAAAGAGAAGATGAGTTCTAGATTCTCAACTCGAATCCAGTTTGACCACCAGAATGTCTTGTCATCGGTGACGACACCCTCATCGGTCATGGGAGTTCCAGCGTTGAAGTGGAGTTCTTGAGTGTTCGGTGCGCCCTAAGGGGCGCAACCCCGATTCATCATGTCTCAAGCGTCGTCGAGGGATTCCTCATCGTCCACGGATTCTTCTTCGGGATCGTCTCCCTCCAATTCACTTTGAGCCCGCTTCCATTTCCCTTCTGAGCATAGAACTATGTTGGCAATTGGGTCACCAGCACGTACCAATGGGTTCAACGCCAAGCCAACGATGACTCCTGTTCTTGGGCTTTCGATACTGTGGGTTTGTTCGCCGAGCGGATCGGTCACGAGTGCAATCTCCTGCCCCTTCTTGACATGGTCTCCAACCTTGACTTGGCTGTAGAGAAGACCTCCTGCCTCCGCCCTTGCCCACTTTGAACGACGAACAAGCAAACGAACAGCTGGCAATCTAACTTCTCTCTCAATCATACCGAGATGCCCCATGACGTTGAGTACCCCTTCAATTCCTGCATGAACCGCATCCATCTCAAATCGGTGAGCAGTACCGGCCTCCAACAAAATTGTGGGCGTCCCATCTTTTGTTGCAGTTCGACGAAGTGATCCCTTTGGCCCTGTGGAATGCAGAATAATTTGGGTTCCAAAGGCACGAGCCAATTCCATGCATTCCTTCCGATCGAAATTTGCGCGTACATGAGGGAGGTTTGTTCTCGAATGAGGGGCAGAGTGTAAATCGATTAGGTAGTCTGCTCGCTTGACTACAGATTGAAACAATGCGTATGCAATTCTCTGAGATTGGTTACCTAGTTTCTTACCAGGAAACAGTCGATTGATATCTCGATTATCAGGAGCACCTCTTTGTTCCAAGAGCATCCCTTCGATATTGACAACGGGGACACAGATGACCGTCCCTGCCAATTTTTCACGTGAGATTCGATCATCATCCGTTCCTGCGATATGATCGTCACCATGAAT
>CALCEF010000202.1 GCA_937901365.1 uncultured euryarchaeote
CCAACACAAACAACGACGTCGGCACTCGAAGTTTGACCATTGGCAATCTATACGATCGCGCTGAAACTTCTGGAAGTTGGACACTTGGAAACAACTGGTATGTATCAGATGAAGCATCACTCAGTGGCACCAATTCATTCCACGTAGGTGGGCCGACTTCATCCACAAACTATGGGAACAACTGGGATACATCCCTCACCAGTGCGACAATCGACACCTCCGATGCCCATGATTCACCCACGAGGGGTATTGGCCTGGGCTTCTTCTATACGGGAAGTTCGTGGTCCGGTAATCCACCCGCTGACAGTGGAGATGGCATGGATATCGACGTCTGGGATGGAAGTTCGTGGATTAGAATTTCACCAGCAACAATCAGTGCGGATGTCGACACTGATTTTTCACCCACTACCGGTGGCGGTAGCAGTTGGCTAATTTCAGTCAACCAAGTCGGCAATGTGGTCGTACCCTACTGGGGTATGCCAGCTAGTGCAATGAATAGTCAATTCAAGTTCAGAATCAACTTCCATTCCAATGCTGCTGGCACGAATATTGGCCACTGGGTCGAAGATATCGTGATGTTCTACGATCAAAAGGCGAGAGCAGAAGAGTTCTCCATTGGTGCGAGTACTGGAACCAGTGGCCATGCCCAAGCTGGTGAGTGGGCTGAAACAACAGTCAGTTTATCCAATTCTGGCAACTTATCTGATTCAGTCGCACTCAGTGTTTCAAATCTACCAACTGGATGGAATCACAGGTTCCAGCACATGACGGGTTCACAAATCCAAGATGGTGCGCGAATCGATTTGGGCAAAGGGGAAACAAGAACCGTGAAACTCCTCGTGCAACCGGCCGAAGGTTCCCAAATGGGTTCCACCAGTGTCAATGTCCATGCCCACAGTATGGAGTCCAGTGTTTCGGCTACGACCACTGCGTCCTTCATCGTAGACCCCGGATATCAACCGGCATGGGTAGAACAAGACCCGGGATTCCCATGTGCCCCGGGTACAGCCTGTGATTTCGAGATTACATTGCGCAATGATGGAGATGGGCAAGATACCTTCTCGCTCTCCTCAAATCCAATCCTGAATCAAGACGGTTGGACGTTTGGACTAAAGTGGGATCAACCCACCATGGTTACAGTCCCACAAGGTGGCACGGAAACAGTCACAATCACGGCCAACCTAGCGCAAGATGCCCTGCCAGGGATGCGTGCAAATACCGAATTCAAGGCTGTCAGTCAAGCCGATCCTGACCAATACGCAACAATGCGAGTCAACGTGACTGCTTCCATGGTATCCAGCGGTGGCGTGGGCGTGAACCCAATGGATGTACCCGATGACGGATGGTGGATTTCCCCAGGAGAAACTATCACCGTGCCCTTCACGATTTGGAATAATGCTACTCAGCAAGATAGTTACACGTTTTCGTTTGATTCGACAGGGGTATTCGGTTGGACCATCGAGATGTTATCATCTGAGTCTGTCATTATTGGTCCAGGGAGCAATGCTAGAGTTCTGGTCGCTTTCACTGCGCCAGAAAATGCGCAGGCGAATGATCCCGGTCCGATTGTAACGCCTCATGCCATATCCACCGAATCAGGAATGTCTGGAACTGAAGAAGTGTTTTCAGGAATTAGAGTTCGACAGTTGCACGATGTTACATTGTCGATGAATGCACCGGAATTGGATGTGATTCCGGGACAGCCGAACGAGATCCCATTTGAGGTAGAGAATCTCGGTAATGGCGCTGAAAACATACTCTTTGACCTACAGGTGCCAGCAAGTTGGACATGGTGGGTCGAATTCAACAGTGCTGTCATCACTGGGCCACTCAGTCTATCCACGGTTTACGACGGGAATAGTGCAGCATTGGGTTCGCTTTGGGTTGAAGTACCTGGAAATGAGGACCCTGGGCAAGTTTTCGATTTGACATTTACAGCATCTTCAATGGATGGTGAGGATGCGACACCCGAAGATTCCACTTTCACCTGGCAATACCGCACACAGATGACCGCAATTCCAGAAATCAGTCAATTTGAAACAGAAGAGGTATCACTTTGGTTGGGTCAGAGCGAATCTTGGTCACTATCCCTGCAGAATTCAGGGAACACATACGATAGTAGCATGCGGCTACGTGTTACATCTGACAAGAATCTGCCCGGGATGATCGTCCAAGTCGTCACATCTCGCGGAACAGGGCAACTGAACGGTTGGGTTGATGTGCCAATGGGACCCGGTGGAGTGGAAGAAGTGATGGTTGTTTTCGAATCACTTGGGAATTTCCCACTCGGCGAATCGGTCCGATTGTCCGTTGAAGTAGAGGGTGGTCAGATTACCAATCAAGATTCGATTGTGTCTCTCGCAACGGATCTTCTCGTTACCGTAGATCAGAAACGCAGTGTAACTGCTGTTTGGAATTTGGATTCGAGCGTGCTGTTTGACCCCGGTGAAATGAGCACATTCCAAATCAATGTTACAACCGATTCTACGATGCCCGTGACGGTAACGCTGAACAGCTCTGTTCCAGAGTCGGTTTTCTTGGACTG
>CALCEF010000203.1 GCA_937901365.1 uncultured euryarchaeote
TTCGCCGTCTAAGATTCGCTGCAAACGATCATCCATTCCATTATGATCTCTATCTGGAGAGTAGGCAAGCCATGGGCCTACGCCTCGATCAGGGGTTGGGCAGGCACCCCCATCTTCGCAGATTAGTGGAGGGAGACCTGGAACAAAAATTGTGGGTTCCTCACGGATTTCAAACCCTTCTGAAGTCCCACTTAGAGCCAGTGGTGAGAGGGATGTGAGTAGCAGCAACAGGACCGTAAAAAGTGAGGTCTTGTGATTGGATTCACTCGACAGCATGCGCATCCCGAAGGGATGCCACCCACCAATGACGTATAACATCAACCGAGTCAGGACCGTAGGTCCTGTCAACGAAGACCATCATGGCCACTCGATATGTGACCTTTCAATGGTACACCTCAGAATGGTGATTTCGTCGATTTTTTGCGTTGTTAAATCCGCTTCGCAAACGGGGCACTGCGCCTGTTCTGCCAACTGCTCAAGCCAAGCCTGTCGAGTTTCAAGTTCATCGCCCTCTTCACGCAATCTTTGCAAAGTACGTCTTGCTGAACCGGTCAATTTGCCATCCCAGGGATCTGTTGACAGGTCTCTCATCCGAGATTTGATGGCCTTGTGTTGAGCTTCATGTCCCCCTTTTGCTGATGGCCCACTATCGACCGTTCCAATGGGAACCAAACCTCCTTTTGCAATCGGTTTGGCGAGCACGTAACAAGCGATGAATCCAGTGATGTGTGCAAGATGAGCTACATTTGATGTGGCGGTAGGATATTGCATGATTTCAAGCGCGAATTTGAACAAAGCAATCCAAGCGACTGGCCATCTGCGAATAAGAATCAGGGGGAACTCGATTTCATCACGTGGCCAACAAGCCAAGTAGCATCCAAGTAAACCGAACGCGGCTCCTGAAGCCCCAATACAAAGAGTCCAACTTTCCCAATTTGCCAAAGTCCACCCAATATTTCCTCCGAGAACCCCAATGAGGTATATCGTGAGAAAACGACCCCGACCAAGACGTTGCTCAAGAGGGACGCCGACCAAAATGATGACCAAAACGTTGCCCAACAAATGCAACAAGTCTGCATGTAACCAGGCTGCGGAAATGAGTCGGTGTAGATGTTCAGGCTCAAATGCGACCGCAGGAATGAGGGCACCTTGAATGAATAAATTGAGATCGATTGCCCATTTTATAGTGGCTTGAAACAGATAGGTGAGCATTAATGATGCCCCAATGGCCAGCGATATGGGGGTTCGACGGAACCAAGCATGGACGATTGGACCCAATGCGATGAGACTCCAAATACCGAACCATGACCAAGGGCTCATGGATGATGTCGGGCCGAACGAATGCTTGACCTCTTCGCCGCAGGGCTCAAGCCAAGTGTGTGATTCGAAGGGGTGTGGCCCTACTTCATGTTGAAGCACTAACGGTGCGTAGAGGCACCCAAAATGTGCTTGAAAATTTCAATATGAAAATTGAATCTGGCAATTGCATTATTTTGACTGGTGAAAATGGTTCAGGGAAGTCCACACTTCTGGAATCGATTGCTGGAATCATCCCTATTCAATCAGGTGAAGTGTCGATTCAACGTCCGTTTGGGCTCACATTACAATCGGGTGGAATCAATGGAGATGAATTGGTCAATGAACGCCTTGAGTATGCTGCACAAGCAGCCGGTATCGGCGAACCCGAGGGGGTACTCGCACGATGGGGTCTTGAGCATCGAAGGTATGATCGAATTGGGCAGTTGTCTGGAGGACTATATCGACGAATGGCGGTATTGCAAGGTCTGATGCCAGCCTATGGTGGGGAATCACGAATCTGTTTACTCGATGAACCATCGGAGGGATTGGATGATACCTCTGTTGAAACTCTTCTGTCGGATATTGCCACCCTCCGAGCTCGCGGTCATGCATTCTTGATTGCGACACATGACCCACGCTTGCACGACTGTGCTACAGCCATTATGAATTTGAGCGGGGATGCGAATGACGTTGTCTCAACCATTGAACCTTCAAGCGCTCCTGAATTTGATTCGATAGATTCGCAACTATCACTCACAAAATGGTCATCCTCATTGGATCGACGAACGAAATGGCCACTGCTCTCCCGTGGTATACCTCTCATCGGTTCGATATTGGTGCTATACGCATTACTTGGAAACGAAATTGGTTCACTCGTTCTTGTGCCCACCTTCCTTGCCTCGATCCCTTGCCTTTCGTCGCTGCACCACGCAAAGGATGCGAGGGCAGGCGATTGGTGGCAGGCCATGGGGGGCCGACTGTTTACTCTCGACCCATTGTCGATGTTGTTGATTCTAATCTCTCCAATCGTGACGGCTTCGATTTTTGGAATCGAATACGACGCTGCAAACTGGATGTTGATTGGATTGCCCTTCGTGGGAATCTATCTCGCCAGTGGTGCAATCCACGAATTGGCGATGAAGATGCCCAGAACGGGTGGACAGTATGTTCCACTACTCTCACTGGTACTCATCTGGCCACTTCTGATTGCGAATGATGCGATCGTAGCTTCTGATTTCTGGACACCATTAATCCTGGCAACGGGAATCCCACTCATCATCTGGTTCGGGCTCCCAATACTGCACCCGCGCACAGCGTCAAGTTGATGCGAAGGATGCGAGGGCCAGTGAACATGCGAGGCGTGTGGCTCATGCTTGTGGGTCTCGCGATTTGCGGATTGGCAATGGTTCTCGGATTTGTGGCCGCCCCCGACGCAAAAGGGTTCGAAGGAGATTCGTATCGAATCATCTTCTGGCACGTACCAGCTGCTTGGACATCCTTCATCGCATTTGGAATGCTATTTGTTGGTAGTCTAGCGTGGTTTTGGAAACGTTCAGAGTGGGGTTGGACTTTGGCAGGTGTCGCAGCAGAATTGAGCCTCCTTTTTGGATTGTGTGTCGTAACATCTGGACCCATTTGGGCGACTGCTGAATGGGGAGTTCCATGGGATTGGACCGATACCAGATTGAACACTTATGGTGTCCTTTCAGCCCTTGCATTATTTCTAGTCCTATCAAGGCGCAGTCAACCGGATACACCAGAATTTCGCGACGTTTTCTCAGGGATTGGATTGTTCGGTTTTCTTCTCGTTCCGATCACCTACATGGCAACCAGATGGTGGCAAGAACGGCACCCATGCGTGACGGTAGGTTGTGAAGGTGGAGGTGGAGAAAGTGGAGTCGATTCTGTAATCTTACAAATCTGGCTTCTATCCTTCCTCGGCATGCTCATATTGCTCATCGGCCAGACAATGGTCAGTTGGGAAGTGCAGAAATGCGAGCAGCGTCTCGCAGAGTTACAACGACGGATGGATTGAGATGAGTGATGTCGCATATTTGGCTGCAGCATACGCTGCAATGATTGGCTTAATCGGTTGGTTCACTTGGCAATTGTTGGATCGCCTCAAGGATGTGCAAGCAAGAATTGAGGCGGTTGAAGGGTCGTTATCGAATCCTACGGATTCGGATGAATGAGCCGGCGGCTTCAAATCCAAACGGCTCCGCCGACGATTCATGTCTGAAGACGCATATACCGTTGCTGGAAGAAATATGCCCGAGATCTCAATCGCTGTTGGATTGATGTTCACGGCCTGGGGAATTGGAGCCTATATCATCAGTGACATGGCCAGTATAACTGCGATGATTCCGATGTTTGTAGGTGGGCCCATCGGTTTCCTAGGTTTGATGTCTGTCAAAATGCCTGAGAAGAGAAAAATGTTCATGCATATCTCAGCAATGTTTGGCCTCATCTGTGCGCTCGGCGGATTGCGATTGTTCCAAATTCTGATGGATGGAGATGGAAGCAACTTGCTCATCGGTTCCCATGCAATCCTATTGGTGCTCGGTGGATTATACACATACTTCTGTGTCCAGTCATTCCGATGGGCACGAAAGCAGCGAGAAGCTGCTGAAGCGTAGACAAGGTGTGTGGTATGAATGTCCCGAGGTGAAGCGTTTTGCGTAGCCTGCGGGGCTGGCCCACCTCATTCAAGCGATCGATTGTGTGAAACTTGTTTCCGGGAAAGAAATTCTCTTTCTGAATGCGACGAAACCAGTCAAGCATATCGATGCCCAAAATGTGGTATGAACTTTGAAAGTTCGCGATGGGGTTTCCTCGAAACTGATGATTTACTTCAGCGTAGATTAGATGATGCTTTGCGGATTCATGAAAGGGCAGAAGCGGTTGGGATTGCAACTCATTCTGAGATAATCGATGAAAGAAATGTGAGAATTCATGTTCAAGTTGATGGGCAGATTGATGCTTTCTATTTCGATGAGAAACACGAGGTCATCGTGCGAACTTCGAACATGATTTGCACGACTTGTACGCGCAAGGATGGCAACTACTACGAAGCAACCATGCAAATTCGAAGTGCGGGTCGCAAATTGGAAGAGGAAGAACTCGCGGAGCTGCGAGGCTCTCTGGATACTCTGCTCGCCTCTATGGAACCTGATCCGATGTTTTTCATCACCAAGGAAGGACCGGTTGTCGGGGGCTGGGATGTCACAATGGGTAGCAAATCATTGGCGAGAACATGGGCGCGACACATGACGCAAAAATGGGGTGGACAAACCAAAGAAACGCATACCGTTGTGGGTCAAAAAGATGGATTGGATGTGACTAGATTGACGGTGTTATATCGCCGACCAGGATACGATTTAGGAGATATTCTTCGTTGGAGAAATCGCCTATGGACTGTCAGTGCTTGGCAAAAGGATGGGCCGATTCTTCTGGCTTTAGATCGACGGGAAAAGACCGGCGCATCTTGGCGAGATTTGGAAAAGGCAGTCGTGATGTCTCGCTTTGTTGAACAGGTTCAGGTGGATGTCCTCAACAGAGATGCATCCGCTGCAGAATTCATGGATCCACGCGACTACAAAATGAAAACGGTTCGATTACCATATGACGATGATGGAAGTCAGGTACAATTGCGATTGGGGTGGATCACAGATGAGTGGGTTGCACTGCCGAGAGTGCGAAATCCCGATGAAGGAAGTGGGGCTGGGGGAGCATAATGGCAACACTGCGTGAATTGGCTAATCGCCTCGATTCCAGCGATATGCTCGGTCACATTCGCAACTTCCCCTCCGATTTGGCAAAAGCTTGGAACACATCGGAATCTTGGGATTTGTCGGCAATTGAAAATGCAACATTCAGTGGTGTAATTTGCCTTGGAATGGGTGGCTCCGCATCAGGTGGTGATTTCCTTTCATGTCTTTCAGATGCGGATGGTTGTCTACCTTTTGTGGCTCATCGTGGCTATGATTTGCCTGCTTGGGTGTCGGAAAATTGGTTGGTACTCGCAACTTCATATTCGGGTAACACGGAGGAAACACTGGATTCGGTAGAAGCGGCGATTGGTCTTGGGTGCACAGTTGTTGGATTGTCTTCAGGGGGCGCATTGCAGTCGCTTCTTGAAAAATCAAACCAGACTTGGATTGAATTGCCAGGTGGACAGCCTCCGCGTTCTGCATTCGGCCACATCTTTGGCAGCCAACTTGCGCTTGCTTGGCGCTTGGGAATCATGAGTGCTCCAGATGGCTTAGATGCAATCGTTCAGCGTCTGGCTGAGGCGGTAGACGCATGTGATTTCACGCAAGACGATGAAGAGGATGTCATCGCAGAAATGGCGGAATCAATCTGTACTCGAGAAATTAGTGTCTTGGCAACTCAATCTCTGGCACCGACCGCATATCGAGCCGTTTGCCAATTGAATGAGAATGGTGGTGTCTTCGCCAGACCACATGTGATTCCTGAAATGAACCACAATGAGATCGTGGCTTGGGGAGAAGAACACGCAACGGACAATCAAGCCTTGCTCATCTTCTCTTGGGATGGCGCCCATGAGAGGAACGATCTGCGTCTTGACTGGTTCTTGGAAAACATCAGTGTTGAGCCCACGTGGGCGATGTTGTGCGAGGGCGAATCCCACCTCGAATCACTTCTCTATGCCGTTATTCTCATGGATTGGATTTCATGTGCTGTGGCACTGCTCAGAGGTAAAGACCCGACCGCAATTGGCCCCATCGTCGGCTTGAAGGAACACCTCTCTCAGTAGAGTGGGCCGAGGACCAATCGAGGGTCTGGAAAATCAAGCAAGGATTGCTTCCTCTCCTCAGGCGTTACAACTCCTGGCAAATCATGGGTTGTAGGTTCGCGATAAGACAATTGGAAGTGCAAGTGAGGAGGCCAGCCACCATTCTCGTGCTCAGCACCAAACCAAGCGATTACCTCGCCGCCCGATACTGCACGACCAGGTCTGCAATATTCTGTGGATGCGGCATCCAAATGGCCGTACAACACCCACAAATTTTGACCTTGAATGAAATGATGAATGATGACCGTGTGTCCATAATCACCCTCTGCTGGATTGTATCCTGAAAATGCGACAACGCCATCGGCGATGGATTTCACAGGGGTACCGATTGGACCACCTATGTCGACCCCCACATGGATACAACGGTCTTCTGAGAATAATTCAGTGTTGTACAGATTAGGCCGAATCTCGTTGTAACGACCAATTTCATACTCAAATTTGGTTGATGAAAAAATTCCGGTTGTGAGATCCAATACACCATACTCATCAGGTAAATCGACCGTTGGATGCCAATGTTCCTTGGCAAAATCAATGCCGGCCATGCAATGTCGAGCAAATACCCCTTCAACACATCTTCGGAAGCACCGACTTCAAGTGGAGAATGCGAACGTCGCCTCCTTAGGAGGCGACATCTTGGAGGCCGGGCTATTCAGCATCCTTCTCGGAAGCATCCTTCTTATCGGACTCGGATTGATTCCGGGATTGGCCCTAATCCGAATCTTGGACCCTGGTGCGGATCAACTTCGACAGATGATGCTCGTACCCGCAGCCAGCCTCTTGGTACTCTACGGATTGGCTGGTTGGTTGGTCGTGCTTAGAGGAGAACATTCTGTTGGATTTCTCGTCCTCGCAATTCTGATTGTAAACGTCCTATCAGCAACCCTTGGATGGCAGAGAGAGAGTGTTCGAGTTCGTCGTCTATCGGCTTGGGAACGGCTTGAAGAAATTGAAGAAGCTGCAGAAGCGGAAGCGGGCACAGTCGTCTTGGAAGAAGATGTTGCAGCGGGTAAGAAAC
>CALCEF010000204.1 GCA_937901365.1 uncultured euryarchaeote
GAACCTGAACCGGTTGTACCCGAAGTCAGCATAGCCTCAGCTTTCAATGCCCCACTTAGTTCTCAAGAAGTTCAGGAAGCCTTTGATGACATGGACACCAACAAGGATGGCGTAATTTCCGAAGAAGAATTCCGTTCATCCCCTGTCATTGCGAAACTACCTGATGATGTTCAACAAGAGATGTTTGAGAGCATCGATCTCAACAAAGATCAGGTCATTCAATATGAAGAATTTACAGTGGCTGCTGAGGAGAAAACGAACGCACCTTTCCTTGCACCAAAGCGTGCACCTGTAGCGCAACCGGTTCGCAACCCCATCCAACCTAAACCCCAACCTGTTCAAGCATCACCACAACCAATGGCAGCACCGACACCCTCAGCGGGAGGAGGTCGTATCCGAACGAGCGTACAGGGTGTTCATCATGTTCTACAGACTGGAATTTATTGTGGAAGTTGCAATATCGGTGTTGAACACCATTGGCGGAACTGTCCAATTTGTGGTAATCGTCTCTAGATACGAATATCGCCTTCGTCGAGCAACTCGACATCCCCAATGATGACGGTCGGTTGCTTGAGAACGCCAGTAACGTGGATCCCACAAGATGCGTTACCTCCAAGACTGGTATTGTCTCCAAAGGCAAAGTAACAGGTGCCCTGTACTTTTTCATCCTCAAGCACGTTCCCTACCAAGCGTGCCCGTGGATTCATTCCAAAGCCAAATTCAGCAACAGTCCAGACATTTTCTTGCTGCTGTGGTTTCAATTTTCGACTCGCTTCAACAAACATCGCCTTGACATCATCACTACCTTCTCCCTTGACCTTGGTCACCATTCCGGCTTCGACCTTGATGGTCAGGGGTTCCTTCACAACTGCAGCATCCCAAGTTCCATCGATTACGATGGTGCCTTCCATCGTCCCTTCCTTGGGCATGGCGAGAATTTTTCCAGCAGGTAGATTGGTCACTTGGCCTGGACGGTTGCAAATTCCATTGTCACCAAGTTCCCACCGCCCTCCAATCTCAAAGGTCACATCAGTACCCGATTCGGTTTTGACTTCGACCTTACGCTGGCGCTTGAGAGATTTCCCAAGTTGGGCGATTGCAGATTGCATGGCGTTGAAATCAGTCGTCATACCACCTTCGATGAACATCTGCATGGTAATGCCCGGCATTGTAGCAATCCGAGTGCCTTCGCGACACGCCTGCATGCGCGCTCGCGTATGAGTGAGGGAATAACGGGTAGGCGCCAGAACAACGTCCTGCTTTCGCATAAGATCGGCAACCGGTGCCGGTGGCTCATCCCCGTGGCGATGGGTTGTTGGCATCATGACCAATAGAACACGATCCGAAATTCTTGCTGCGGCTTCATAGAGTGCTTGACCGATGGTAGATGTATGTGGGTCGGTTACAATCAGGATATTTTCCTTGCGTTGAATCTGCATACATTCTTTGCAGACGGTATCTGCTGCACGGGCGAGAGCCTTCTCTGTGGCCGCATCGAGTTCAGTCTCGATTTCAGCGATGATGATGTCATCATCATCTTCGACTTTCTTCTTCTTTGCCATCTCGTTCCCGGTCCGCGCTGTAGCGCGGACTGTGGCCATATCCCATGAATCCTATGCCGGCATGTTTTCTCAAACAATCCACCGTGTCCACTATTAGGGACCAAGCATTGGCAAGTGCATGAAAACCGATGTAAAGGTGCCAATGCTTCTCGTTGTTCTACTATTGTTCCCGGGTTGTCTCAGTGGCGTCGTTGATGATATTGAAGATTCGATCTGGGAAATGTCCCCCAATGGTGAGTGGCCACAATTGGACCTAGGTGAGCGAACTCGGACAACACCCACACTCGACACCTACGATGACTGTACGGTTTTGTTAGAGGATCTCAAAGATGCATTGTGGGAACAAACTCTCGTCGAAATCGATCAGAATGCCTACTGGAACTGGGCTGAACCAATTATGTTCGGCGGAGGTTGGCTGATGGATGATATGGCAGTGGAGATGGACGGTGCGATGCCCGAGGCATCTGCAGATGCCGGTAATTCAGGTGGCACAGCGCCATCCAGCAGTGGGGCTGAGGACCGTTCAGGCACATTTTCGGAAACCAACAATCAGGAATCGGGTGTCGATGAGGCAGATTTCCTCAAGTTTGACGGCCATCATTTCTACATGATTAACAACAATCACTTGGTCATCATCGGTGTACCTGAGCATGGCAATGTCACCCTCGTCTCAGACACGGAATTGGAAGGTCAACCACTGCAGATGATGAAGGAGGGTGACAGCCTTGTCATCATCTCCTCGATCAACAGTTGGAGTATCCACCCGGATGACCCACTTCGTTCCATTATGCAAACGGGGGATGGGAACTGGCGTTCTTCAAATCTAGTCAAGTACACCGTGATTGACATCACCAATCGAAGTGACCCCAACGTGGGTCGTGAGATTTTCATTGAGGGTAGCCACGAAACCGCACGAATGGTCAACGGCACCGTCCGCAGCGTGTCACACATGTGGTCCTACATCCCAGGGATTCAGACCTATCCATCTCTTCCCGATGACTATTGGATGACCCAAGATTGGGAAGATAGAATGAATCTATGGAATGCCTCAGTCGAGGAATTAATCGATTCAAATCAAGAGACACTCAATGGTCTAACTCTAGCCGACTTTGCGCCTCAAATGCACGAGAGAAATACTGATGGTACCATCTCTTCATACACATCCGGCACTGGTGATTGCAGTGAATTCAGTGGTTCCGCAGATGGTGTCGGTAGGGGCTTCACCTCAATCATGACCGTGGACCTTCTCAGCGAGGAATTCAGCAGCGAAGTCGATCACATCGCCTCTTCATGGGTTGAAGTCTATGCGAGCGGTGACATGATGGTTCTTGCAGAGCCGGCCAACGATTGGTGGTGGTTCTGGCGCAACAACGACTACGATGATGCCACCAACATCCACGCCTTCGACATCAGCGTTGAGGGTGAGACTACCTACATCGGCAGTGGCCGAGTTGTGGGCACTGTTCAGGATCAATTCTCGATGTCCGAGCACAACGGCGACATCCGTGTGGCCAGCACGACCGATGCATGGGGTCGCTGGTGGTTGACAGAGGGCGGTGAATGGGAGGTCATTGAACCGCAAAACCACGTGACAGTACTCACACCCACACAATGCATGATTCCAGAGGGTTGTGAGGAGGTCTCAAGCGAGTTGCAACAGATTGGCTACATCGGCAACATAGCTGAAGGTGAGCGTATCTGGAGTGCAAGGTTCGTCGGCGATCTTGGTTACTTGGTCACTTTCCGCAACATGGATCCACTGTGGACCATCGACCTCTCAGACCCCACCAACCCAACCATCCTTGGAGAATTGCACATTCCTGGTGTATCGACATACATCCACCCGCTCTCAAATGGAGATTTACTCACCATTGGCATGCCCGGTGGTGAGGATGGATTAGGATTGGATTGGAGTATGACTCAAATCAGTTTGTTTAACCTAAGCGACCTGACCAACCCAACACTTGCAGATACCCAACTATTGACACCTGCATATACGGACGACCAATGTCCAAGCATCTGGAGTTGCGGTTGGTCTTGGTCCTATTCAGAGGCGACCTATGAGCACAAAGCATTCACTTATTGGGAGCCTGCAGGATTGCTCGCAGTTCCTCTTTCAACACACAGATATGTGTATGATACGATAGAGATTGACGGGCGATTGTATTCCTATTCAGGATACGAGTATGTCAGCAAACTGATGCTAATCGATGTCGATACGGATAACCGAACGCTTTCAGTTCATGGAGAGATTGATCATTCTGCTTTCTACAATGACGATAATGGTGTCAACGGTTGGTGGAGTGGGGACTCAAATGTTCGCCGTTCCGTCTTTATGGCCGATTACGTCTATGCGTTCTCCAGTGCCGGTGTAAGCGTCACATCGTATGCTGACATGAACACAACAGCCATGCTTGAATTACCCGGCTATGAGGCTTCAAATTATCCATTGCCTTCTGTCGTCATGATGGAAGACACTGAAGATGGCGAATCCGGAGAGAGTTCGTCAGGTTCGGAAGGCTCACCACCGAAAGAAGAAGGCTGATCAGGAAAATTTCAGCGCTCGACCGGCACATCCGGGGGCACCAATCGCTTCACCCCGGAATGAGCCGCCGGGTGTACGCTTGTGGACAGGAATACCATCCACAATGGTCCACATGGGCAATCCAGTCAGTTCCATCCCTGCATAGGGGGTCCATCCGACCCGGGTCCATGTATCGGCATCGGTGATGGCTCGTCGAGTTTCAAGGTCGACTAGGGTCAAGTCACCATCGTACCCTTCGAGAATAGAACCTTTGTGATCCATACCATACACCTTGGCTGGACCAGCACACATCCAGCGAACCACATCTGACACGCTGCACTTACCATCCATCGCGTGCGTGAGCATTAGAGGCAGTGAGGTTTCAACGCCGGGCATGCCCGCAGGAGCATTCGGATAACCCACAGATTTCGACTCCAAGGTGTGGGGTGCGTGGTCTGTAACCACACAATCAATGGTTCCGTCCTTGAGCCGTTTCCACAATGTATCCTTGTCCTCAGTATAACGAATTGGTGGATTCATGAGAGCCCGAACCCCAAGCTCTTCGACATTATCCTGGTCAAAGGTCAGATGTTGTGTACAGACCTCTGTAGTGATCAAATCGCCTTTGTTTGAAGCCAACCAATCCGCTTCAGCCCCACTGGTCAAGTGAACGATGTGAAGGCGGTGGTCGTGGTCCTTGGCCAAAGCTGAAGCACGCTTTGTAGCGATTAGGGCACACTCCACGTCGCGACATTCAGCGTGAGCAGCAATATCGGTCCGGCCTTTGAATTCAGCAATCCGGGATTGGAGTCGGTCTTCATCCTCTGCGTGGGTGGCAATAATGCCGCCCGTATTTGCAAAAATATTCTCAAGATGCTTTTGCTCATGGACTAGTAAGTCTCCAGTACTACTGCCCATGAAGATCTTGATTCCACAGACGCCATCCATGTCCTCTACACTTTGCATATCGGCCACATTGTTGTTGGTGGCACCGATGAAGAAGCCATGGTGTGTGACCGCTTTTTCAGCAGCAAGTGCAATTTTCGCTTCAAGTGCCGCACGATTGGTCGCATTGGGCACAGTATTCGGCATATCGAGAAATGAAGTAATGCCACCTGCAGCAGCAGCCCGGCTACCACTTTCGAGGTCTTCTTTTTCCGGATTCCCCGGGTCACGAAAATGCACATGGGGGTCAATAGCTCCTGGCAAAAGATGCAACCCTGTACCATCGATGACTGTCTCTGAACCGGTGGCGACAAGACCACCGCCAGCTGCTATGATTTCAATCATACCCGAGGTGACACGAAGATCACCCTCGACAACGCGGTCTGGCAAGACCATCGTGGCGTTTTGGATTAGCATGTCGCCGGCCATTAATGTGCTCTCCCTACATCGACTCAATGAGTATTGCGCGTATGCGGAGTCCTTGAAATAGGGGTGGCAACCCCGTCGAACCAGCGGGTTGGAGTAGCCAGGTTATCTCGTCGGGCTCATAACCCGGAGACCGATCGTTCAAATCGATCACCCGCTACCAACGCGAATCCTCTAACCGTCAGGTTTCGCGAAAGTGATGAATGTGAAGTGAAAGTGGATAAACGAGTTACTGCGAGGCAAAGAAAAATAATTCGAGAGCCAATCAGATAACATCAGTCCATCGTTGGTTCATATACTACGGCATTCCAGCACGGTCTACAACACAAGGTGAGAATATGACAACCGAGAAGAAGACAACAAAGACCGAGACAGTAACCGAAGATGACGAGGAGGTCCTCGTTATCGATGCAGAAGAACCCGAGATCACAGTCGAAGATCTCCCAGGCGTAGGCCCCGCGACCGCGGAGAAACTACGAGAAGCTGGATTCAACGAACTTCTAGCAATCGCCGTGATGACCCCCAAATCGCTTGCAGACGCAGCCGAACTGGGTGAAGCAGTATCCGCTAAAATCATCACATCCGCAAAGAAACTCGCCAACATTGGTGGCTTCGTATCCGGTAATTCACTCATGGAGAGGCGCCGGCAGGTACTGAAGTTGAGCAGCGGTTCTGCCGCGATCGATGAGTTGCTTGGTGGCGGATTTGAAACACAGTCTATCTGTGAGGTATACGGTGAATTCGGTAGTGGAAAGACACAGGTTGGACATCAACTTGCAGTCAACTGCTTGTTGCCCAAGGAACAAGGAGGCCTAGGCGGCGAAGTATTCTACATCGATACAGAAGACACCTTCCGCCCAGAACGAATTGCGCAGATGGCAAGGGGCGTTGGGCTTGATCCAGAAATCGCTCTAGAAAGGATTCACGTTGCACGTGCGTACAATTCCGCCCACCAGATGCTGCTTGTTGATGAAATTCAGAGAGCATCGAAGAACATCGATGTCAAATTGATTATCGTTGATTCCTTGATTGCACACTTCCGCGCAGAATTCCTAGGTCGCGGCATGTTGGCAGATCGCCAACAGAAACTCAATCGCCACATGAAGGAACTCAAGAAGTTGGCAGATGTCAACAATGC
>CALCEF010000205.1 GCA_937901365.1 uncultured euryarchaeote
AAGTCGTTCCAATACTCGCCAAGAATGTTTGAGACGTACCTCGCGCTTCGTTGGATGTACATTGACGTCGACCTCATCTGGTGGCAAGTTTAGTTGGAGAACACAAATCGGGTGCCTGCCGACCATCAATCGTGTATGGAAACCCCTGCGTATGGCTTGGTTGAATGGTGAAGATGCGACGGGACGGCCATTGATGATTACATGGATCTCATCGCCCTTTGAACGGGTGAGGTCGGGAGGTGAAATCCATCCGGACCACTGTTCATCACCAGGTGCTTCAGCATCAGCATCTGAGCACTGCAACGGTACGAGTCGCTCTGCTGGTGCCCCGATTAAATCAAACAAACGATCGGCCATTTCTACGCTAGGTGGGGTCTCGAGCACGTTACGACCATCGATATTGACTGTGAATCCAATTGTTGGGTTGCAGAGAGCCTGAGAAACAACGATGTCCACAATAGCAGCAGATTCGGTTGATGGACGCTTTTGAAATGAAAGTCGTGCAGGAATATTTGCGAATAAATTTCGAACTTCAATGACTGTTCCTGGCGCGATTCCAGCGGGCTCCAATGGTTTCTTTGCACCATCATCAACTGAAATTCGCATTCCCTCGGAATCGCCCGTTCGACTGGACACACGAAGCTCACTTACCATCCCAATACTAGCGAGGGCTTCACCTCTGAATCCAAGCGTGTGAATTGCGCTAAGGTCGGTCGCCTTCGCAAGTTTACTGGTCGCGTGTCGCGTCACAGCCAATTCCAATTCATCGGCAGGGATTCCCCCGCCATCGTCGATGACTGAAATCAGATCAAAACCACCACGCTCTATCTCTACACGGATTCGGTTAGCTCCCGCATCGATACTATTCTCAACCAATTCTTTGACAACCTGTGCTGGACGTTCGACCACCTCGCCAGCTGCAATGTGCCCAATCGTGTCATCATCCAATTGTTGAATGGGGCGACGCTTCTCAGTGGTCATAGTCATGTCATTCCTCCAACCACTCGTGCGTGCCCTGCAGCATTCCGCGCAGCTCGTAGATGAGGTCCATCGCATCACGAGGACTCAACATATCTGGATCGATTTCCGCCAGACGCTTCTCGACTTCCGAATCTTTCTCGACCACCCGTGCGGGGGCTGCTGGCCTACTCCAGCCGAATAGGGATGATTGACCCGCTTCCCTTGACAGAGGAACCCCACCCTCGCCAGCACGGGCACCTTGAGCCTGAGATTCAAGGAACAGTAACAAATCTCTAGCCCTCTCAACAACCGCCGAAGGTAAGCCGGCAAGGCCGGCGACTTGGACACCATACGAATCATCGCAGGGCCCTTCTGCGATTGTGTGTAAGAAGGCAATCTCTCCACCTGAATCTGCCACTTGAACATGGATGTTGTGAAGCCCAGTAACCTCATCGGCAAGACCAACCAATTGGTGGTAATGAGTCGCGAAGAGTGTACGACAACCGATTCTTCGAGCGATGTCTTCGGTCACAGACCAAGCAATGGCCAAACCGTCGAAAGTGGACGTCCCCCGACCAATCTCATCCAGTAATACCAGACTGTTTGGTGTCGCTCGACGCAGGATGTGAGCGACCTCGATCATTTCCATCATGAATGTGGAGCGACCCCGACGAAGGTCATCGTGTGCTCCGACACGGGTGAAGACGCGATCGACCAAACCGATACGTGCTTTGTTTGCAGGAACATAGGAACCTGCTTGGGCAAGAATCGTGATCAGGGCACTTGTTCGAAGGTAGGTCGACTTCCCGCCCATGTTTGGCCCGGTCAGCAATAGGAATCTCCGTTTGGCATCGAATCGGACATCGTTTGGTACGAATCTTCCATCCGCTTCAAGGACAGGATGTCTGGCCCCTGAAATGTCAAGTCGATCGGTCTCTGTGATTTCCGGACGGCACCAAGAGCGCTGGCGAGCATGGTGTGCAAAGGATGCCAATACATCGACGGTAGAGATTTTCCTAGCGATTGAAGACAGAGATGCTGTGACCGCTTTGACCTCGTCCCGAAGATTGCAGAATAGTTTGAATTCGATTGCATTGGCTCGACTATCTGCGGACAAAATGATCTCTTCCCATTCTTTGAGTTCACTTGTGATGTAACGCTCGGCATTGGTCATCGTTTGACGGCGAATCCAATCTTCAGGGACTTTGTCGAGATGGGTTTTCGTGACTTCGATGAAATAGCCAAACTGTCGATTGTATCGCACTTTCAAACTCGGAATGTCCAATTGTTCTCGCTGTGTTGATTCCAATTCAGAGAGCCAAGATGTGCCCTTACTTGCCTTTGTTCGGAGGTCATCCAACTTTGCATCGTAACCCTCCCTGAACAAACCTCCTTCTCGGATTAGAGCGGGTTGTTCAGGCAACAGAGCGTCTTCGATTCTCTCCTTCAGTGGCTCTAAATCGACCAATCCGTCGGCACATGCATTCAGCAATGGGTCATCTGATTCCTGTAACAAAGACTGCAGAGTTGGCATCCTAGAAAGGCAATCACAAATCGCCAACAGGTCTCTTCCGTTCGCTCGGTTGTAAGCAAGTCTAGTGGACAATCGTTCCAAATCACGCATCGCCTTGAGGGCCGTTCGAATTTCTCTTAGGCGCCGATTTGCATTCACCAAACTAGCGACTGCCGCATGCCGTTGAGCAATCTGCTCAATGTCCATCAAGGGTCTCAGAAGCCATTCTTTGAGCAATCTTCGACCCATCCATGTCTGTGTTGCATCAATCGCTTGCAGTAGACTTCCATTTTTCTCTCCGGAAAGAGTCTGTACCAATTCGAGGTTCCGAAGTGTGGTTTGATCCAGAAGCATGTGGGTTGTATCCGCACCCAGATGAATCTCACGCAATGGAACTGCATCGACTAAATGGAGTTTGGAAAGATAAGCTGTTGCCAATCCAGCGGCCTCCATGGCCAATGGACGACTATCGAGATCCAGACTACCTAAATCGCTCATTTCAAGCACATTTCGAAGTGCTTCGAGTCTTCCTTTGCTGGGTAAATCATGAATGCTAAGCACCAATCCATCAATGTCTCGAAGCACATTCAGAATCGCCTCGTGTTTCGCATCCCGGCCATTCATCACCAATTCTCGAGGACCCCAGCGAAGCAATTCATCTCGCAATCGTTCAAAGCGGCCTGTGCCCTCAAATTCTGTTGAAGATGCCCGGCCGCTAGAAGGATCCATCACCGCAATTCCAAGGTTGTCAGCCTTGAGAACGACTGCGGCCAGTAATGCACTACCATCCTCGCCAATCAATTCCTCTTCGTATAGCGAACCAGGGGTGTAAACACGTGCAACGACACGTCGCAATATCTTCTCTCCAGGTTGCAATTCTTCAGCTTGTTCACAGAGTGTAACCTTGTATCCAGCACGCAACATTCGCTGTAGGTAGCCCTCAACAGAGTGCCAAGGCACCCCGGCCATTGGAACCGGATTGTCACTGTTCTTGTCCCGACTCGTAAGGGTGATTCCAAGGACCTCTGCAGCGGTCACGGCGTCCTCATAGAACATCTCGTAAAAGTCACCCATTCGGAAAAATAGGATGGTGTCTGGGTGCTCCGCCTTAATCTCGGCATACTGGTCAAGCATGCTCGGGCCCTTCGCCATGAGTTGGCCGAGCGTCCGCCGCGGCCTATGAACCAAACGGCCGTTCACTACGTGAACGAATCATTGTCAGAGAACTTGCTGTTCGATTACAATACACCGTGTTTTCGCAACAGTGCGTGGCCGCCAAATCCAACAAATCCAACAAATGTCAGCAAGAGGATTAGATCGCCCAGCAGAGAGAGGCTTCTGAGGAGTGAATTCTGTGCAGATGGATCGATTGTAACACGCGTCGAACCATCCTCACTAAACATGACGATATTGTCTCCTGAATTAGACGCGGCCACCAAATCAGAAGGTGTTCCCTGAGGAGGGGTTACCAATGTTGGTTCCAAGTCCCCAATTTCCATTTGTGAAAGCCCGTTTTCTCCGTTAAACCATAGGGTTTCATCAACATCGACTGCGAGAGTTGAAATCCCTATAGAGCCGGCTATTCGGTGGATATTTCTGTCCATCGTCACACCATAAATTGCATCACCACCCCCAACGATTGCAATGAAGGAAGATTGAGTCATAGGGATGATTGTGTGGAAGGGAGCACCTGCACCCCTGTGTAGCAGTACCAACTGAGGTGAGCCACTTGAATTTCTAGCGGCGTCTAAGAGAACTTCAGATGATTGTCCCAACGCTGGATTGCTGGAGTCATCATGCCCGATAATCAATGCACCCCCTGCGACTGCCTCAACTTCGTCTAGAATAATTTCGGGGATTGGATATGATGCTCCGGCACTGACCTCAAGACCAGACCATGTGTGCACCATTCGGCTAGTGCTACTTTCAACGATTAGCCACCCACGATCGATATCACCGTCCAATGAAATGATGTCTGGTGGAGTATCTGGCCAAATTAGCGAACGGGGTGCAATATTGCTTGAACCTGCGGCCATGACTCCAAACCAACCACCTTCACCACCTGCAACCCATTGGTTTTCAGTACCCCCAATAGCCGTAACATTGCAACCACAATCCACAGTTGACCATGATCCATCACTGGAGCGAACCATCAATTCCGCGCCCGACCCATCTTGAACCAATGCCAAGGCTTGATCTCCGTCAGCATCCCAGATGATGTCTACAATGGAATCCGGCAATCCTGTCTCCGAGACTGAAACGCCAGGGAGGACCTGAGCTTGATTCACCCAACCGGCCCCCAGTAGAATGAAAATCGCCAGTGCAGCCATGGCTACCCAAGGTCGCTCGCGGGGCGAATCGACGAAGGTAAACAGTCGCTCAATGGCGTTGGCCATAACGCGTCTGCGGCCGAGAGAGTTGAAGAACATGTCCGCTGAACGGTGTGTATAGCCACCGTAGGTGGCCGGATGCATTCATATACGGGCTGTCGGTGGCCGACGCCCGAGGGAGTCTACTATGGCACGCAAACCCGCGAAGATGTATCGCCGACTAAAGGGTCAGGCGTATACTCGTCGCAAGTATACCGGTGGTGTTCCAAACAATCGAATCATGCGATTCCACATGGGCAACAGGAAGGCTGCTGAGGCAGATGAGTTCCCAGTAATCATCAACCTCAATGTGGATGAGAGTTGCCAAATTCGCCACACTGCACTAGAATCTGCCCGTATGGTTTCGAACGCTACCATTCGAGATGCAGCAGGGCAAGAAGGGTATGCGCTTCGAGTCCATGTCTACCCACACCACATTCTACGTGAAAATAAGCAGGCGACTGGAGCTGGTGCAGATCGTGTATCGCAGGGCATGCGCTGTTCATTCGGAAAGAATGTCGGCACAGCTGCTCGCTGCAAGCGTGGCACAACAGTCATCTCCATCTCTACCGATGCAAAGAATTTCTTGAAGGCAAAGGATGCACTTCGCAAAGCCAGCATGAAGATTCCAAGTCCATGCACGACCGTGGTTGCAAAGGGACATGAGCACCTCAAGGGACTCGTCTGATTTCCGCTCATCTGTGAGCCCCTTACTTGTTGTTTGTCCGCTTGAATTGTCAAGCAACGTTTATCCCCCGAATTGTGGCTAAGTGTCTCCGAAGGAGAGACTTCAATATGGAAAATCAAAAGTTAGACGACTACTTTGGCTACACAGAAGCCGGTAGTTCGTTAGAAGGGGAAGTAAGAGCAGGAATTACAACATTCCTAACGATGGCATACATTCTGGTTGTCAACCCAGACATGTTGTCGCTGAGCTTTGCGCCAGGAGTGGGCATACCATTCAATCAGGCGCTGTTTGCTACAGCAATGGCAGCATTTGTCGGTTGT
>CALCEF010000206.1 GCA_937901365.1 uncultured euryarchaeote
ATCTGCCCACGGCAGCACGGCTTCTCCTCGACGGTTTTTTTGTTGGCGCGATATACCAATCTGCTTCATCCACTTTGGTCTTAGACCCCTTATGGACTAATGTAGCCTTCCCACTGGTTCCACTTCTGTTATTGTCACTTACACTATCTCTTCTAACGATGTTCTTGCTAACTAGAGAAGGGGTCAGGCAATTGAACGGCCAACCCACGGCCGGGTGGACATTTGGGTTGGGTTTGGGTTCCATGCTAGTCGTGTTGCTCATTTATCGACTAATATCAACACAGCAGTCTGAAATTGGCTTCATCTTCATCACAACTGGATTCGGAGCCCCATCTCTATTATTCGGAGCAGTATTGGCTTGCATCGTGCCTTGGTCCATGGCGATCATTGGTTCTTGGCAAGGTTGGAATGCGCTTGAAGGGCGGCGTTTCAAACCAGCATTCAAAGCGATGCTATTGCATTCTATGCTTCTAATCATCATTGCATTTGGTTTGGCATATCCAATCGCCTTGTTAGTGTTGCCCGCAGCGATAATTTGGGGGCAGTCGACAGCAGATCGAGTCTGGTTACCATCTGGCCTTTCACCTAGGATGAAACAAGAATGGACGCGTTTGCAGAGGACGGGCGTTTCGACAGGTGTCCGCTCGATTGGCCATGAAGATGAAGCCGAATGATTCTGCGTCCCGTAAGGGACGCACCACGAACATTGAAGGTGCTACTTATCCCAGTGGGGCTGAATGCCTCGGTGTCCATACTGCCTGAGCCCTAATCCGGCCAGTTCGAGTATTTGCTACAGTTGTGGCCGAGTTGTATTGGGGACGAGGGGGATAGAGATCCGAACTGCGGCCCCTACACCTGGTGGAGTGCTGGTTCATCGAGCACGTAGAGGCCCCCCTCCTGGACTCAATGTCCGCAGGGCTGGAAGGCGCCGAAATCGGAAATCAAAGAGCAATATTCGCACCATGGTTTTGGTAGTGGCAATTGCCTTCCTTTTCTTGTTTACTCCTGCACAAGAGCGAGTCAGCAACCAGTTGCAAAAATGGATGGATGCAATATTGGAGGAGTTTGGGCCAGCAAGAGAGTACCCAGTCCATGCTTACTATAGCGTCGAAAGAAGCGTACATTTGAGCAACCCAACGAACAGCCACTCGATTTCATTCAGATATGAATTGCCTATTCCGGAAATCCGCACTGATTTCGGAAATTCTGATTCGGGCTTTGAGTTGCTTGATGGGACACAAATTCCTGCTGTAACCCTTCAAGAAATCACCAATATGATCCTGAATATTTCGGGGGCTGGAAATCAGGTACATGTGCCATTGAATGAAGAATATTTGATTGAGGACGAAGCCATAGTTCTCAGTACAACTTCCGAGGTCTATTGGCCCCCTGTAGGCCAAAGTTCAGACAGATGTAGTGTTGATCGATGCGTCATATGGCAAGGTGATATCCCCTCAGGGCAATCAATCACACTCATTGTTCGATACGACGTTATGGGAAGCTCTTTCACTTGGTGGGGTGGCGACCGGGCCCCAGATGAGGCCCCTCGCTCCACTCAGGGCTTTTCTATGGACAACAGTAATTCTGGAACCTATGATGACTATGAGCGCCTAGGTCAATTGAACACGATGTATGATCAATTTGGGGCGCATAAGCAATGGTATGACCGAGATCCGGGACCCGGTAACAATTGGGCGATTGACGGAACACATTCGGTGGTTGTGGCCTATGCAAACGAAATCGCCAGCGGCCTCGCACCTGAGGATGAATCTGACCCCTATGCATTTGCGCACGCAGCCTTCATCAAAATCCGTGACGAAATCGCTTACATGCCGGGCACAAATCCTGCTCGTAGTGGTGCAGGTTGTATTTCGGATGCACGCGGGGATTGCGATGAGCAATCCAATGCATGGATGAGTGTTTTGCGCACTAGAAATATACCTGCTTGGTACGAATTTGGACCCCTGGCCAATAGTGAATTCAGTAATTGGGAGGCCCACGCTTGGGCGAATACCATATTCCCCTTTAGTACGGAATGGTGTAACGCCCAAGGGATTGCTTTGGAGGCATGCTACATAGAAGGCGAAGTCGACGTCGTAAACAATCGCTGGCTGCTGCATACGCCTACGACAATGACTGAGTGGATCGAAAGTCCGAGTGCGGGTGGAGAAGCAGCCTATGATTTCTATAGACCATTGTCTATCGGATGTGCGAATTGCTGGAGTGAAACTTGGAAAACCGTTGAGGGGCCCGTAATTTCAGGCGGAACATATCGTGTTCCTCTGGTGATTGGCGTGTGAGGAGTTAAGAGGGAGTGGAAGGGCCGAAAGAGTGCCGGAGGACTGCTAATGCGCATTATCATCGGTGGGGCCGGCGAGGTCGGCAGAGGTGTCGCTAGGGCACTTTATGACGAAGGTCAAGATGTCGTATTGATCGATTCGGACCCTTCGGCCATTAAGGAATCTCAGTCCATTGATGCTTTCGTTTTACTGGGTGATGTTACCCGGAGAGAGATCTTGAAAGAGGCAGGTATTCGTGATGCACAAGTTTTCATCGCGGCCACTGGAAGTGATGAAAGAAATATGCTTTCATGTGCTCTAGCTCGAGATTTACTAGAGGAAGAATTGCCAATTGAGAAGAACCCTAACCGCCCTTCTCTACTAACGATCGCACGTATTCACGATGCGGATTTGATTGCAGATGAACAAGATCGTTTGTCCAGGTGGTCCGGGGTCGATGTTGCAATCTGTCCGCATCAGGCTTCGATTGATCGCCTAACTGCTGGTCTGAAATCTTCAAGTCTTAATGACGTGCTACCCCTCGGTGGAGATGCATGGATTGTTGAAGTTGAAGTCACTCCTAATGCAACGGATTTAGCATCTTTCACACTGGGTCAAGCTGAAGGAAAAATCGACGGTTTACCAAAGGCATTCACACTTTGTCGTAAAGGTCAAAGTGCATTCGTACCGGATGATGAAACAGTAGTTGAAGTCGGTGATCGCCTTGTTTTCGCCACGATTGGTGAGCACACATTCAAACGAATCTCTAAGGCAGCAGGGCACGTTGAACCACCATACCCTGAATCTCCTCGGGTGGCGATTTTTGGTGCGACCGCTCTTGGGAAACAACTAGCTACAGAGTATCTTGGAGAAGGATGCTGGGTCACAGTATTGGATGAACATCTAGAAGCGGCCAATGAGTTGGTTGGTTCATCAATTGGTTCCCACAAGCGCTTGGATGTCATACACTGCAATCTTGGCGACCTAGATTTGCTACGCGAAATTGAATTGGCAGAACACGACATTGCCATCGCTGCATTATCAGATGATCACGAAAATATCGCAATTGCTATGCGAGCCGCAGATATCGGTGTTGAGAGAACCGGCCTTGTTCTGGATGATTCTGCTCTCGCTAGAGTCGTACGGCGAATAGGTTTGACATATGCGGTTTCAGAGCGCCGAGTAGCGATTGATGCCATTCTAATGCAGGTTCATCGTCGAGTACCTGGACATTACCAACTGATGCCTTCGGTACCAGAAATCGTTGCCATGAGCGCATCGATCTTTGATGGGCACAGCCGGCTAGGCCAAACCATCGCGAGGGTTGAGAAA
>CALCEF010000207.1 GCA_937901365.1 uncultured euryarchaeote
CCTTGTCCTTACCCTTGCGCACGAATTGAAGCGATGCGGTGGCAAGTATGGTGTGGCCACTGCCTGTATTGGTGGCGGCCAAGGTATTGCCATGATTATCGAGGCACTCTGAGGGTTTCAATTGGTCGAACTCGGGTCGCTTGGAGTGGTTGCACTTCTCCTGATTGTAGTCGTCTTGTTCAGCCCGATTGGATTGGGTGGTGGATTACTGTATGTCCCGATTCTTCACTATCTTGCAGGTCTCCCATTTGAGACCGCGATTCTTGGATCTCTTGTGATGGTACTCTGTACCGCACTCGGTAGTGCACAGGCGCATCGGTCCGAGCAACTCGTCAGTATGGACCGAGTGAAGGTCGCCGTGATTACGGCCTTGCCTGCAGCATCCATTGGGGCTTTGGCAAGTATCTGGGCCATCGAGCAGGTCAGTGATGTGACAGTCAAAGTCATCGCGCTTTGTCTGACATCTTGGGTGCTATACCAGACCATTCGTAGAATGCGGTCAGAGGTGACCGTGACTGAAGGAGATTTTCAGCCCAATGTGTACAGAATCGGTACAGGTGTCGGTGGACTCGCCTGTGGGATGCTCGGCATCGGTGGTGGCGCAATCTACGTCACCATGAATCGAGGTTGGGGTGGACTTGGTGTTCGTCAGGCCGCAGGCACTTCGTTCGCCATCGCTTCGATTGTTGTGCCGATTGCCATCGCAACCCATTCGATTGCTAGAGGCTGGGGTGAATTGGCCGATTTCTCAACACCATTACTCATCGCCACACCCTTGCTGGCATTGGGTTCGGCCTACATGGGTGGGCGATTGTCCTTCAGGAATCTACCCGCATCAGCCATCACTTGGATTTTCATCACCATGGTCAGCATGAGCCTGCTCAGATATTTGACCGACCTAGCCACAATTTAATTTACTGCAAAATTATCGGAAATTGTGGCCCCTAAATGTCCCGAATGTGACGCCCAACTTTGGGGTGCAAATCGTTGCAAGAATTGTGGAGCAACAGTAGGAAAAAAGATCAGCCGCTCAAGGAAGAGCAGCCCTCGGAGAAAGGGACCAAAGAATTGCAGGCATAGAGGTTGTTCAAATGCTCCTCGGAAAGGAAGTGACCTTTGCAGGGGTTGCGCGAAAAAACACCATAACTCAAAGCATAAAACTCAGGTAATCATTAGGAAAAATCAAGGTTTTGAGGCGGGTAAAAAACCCAGAAAAAAGAATGACTGATCATTTCGGCATGAACCAGTGTTCCTTCTTGGGGGACAACGGTCGCTTCATCCACAATGGGCGACGCTCACCACGTGGGTGGGTCTCTTTCTCGAGCGCCATTTCGTTCCACTTCTTGTAGTAAGCAAATGACTTCTCGATGTCGACTTCGACATCGCCGTAGCGCTCATCTGGGCTGGGGCGTGATAGACGAACCTTCTGCAGCCAGCAGTGTGCTCCAGAGATTGGATCGGGTTGAACAGCATGCGTGATGTTCTGGTGAACACCACCATCTCGCCACCAGATTCGATTTGTGTCAGGATCTTCTGACTCAAAGGGCTGAACGCCACTTACGGTACGCATTCGCATCTTTCCATCACCCTGGTCTTCTATCTTGACCTCATTGGTTAGGAAGCGATTTCCACGATCTTGACTGCGCCTCCACCGACCGATGTGATGGCTACACCCAACCACACCTGGCTTGATACTCTCCGTGACCCAAACCTTGTCGACAAACCAACCAATCTCAGTTTCAATCTTCAACAGTTCACCATCTTCGACACCAAGCTTGGCTGCATCCTTTGGGTGAATCCAAATCGGGTT
>CALCEF010000208.1 GCA_937901365.1 uncultured euryarchaeote
TACCCTTCAAGGTTCGCGAGCCGCAGTGAGTAGTTTCAATTCTGATTATCCATCGGTTTGGCGAAGGTCTTGATGATGGTTTGGGAAATTGCAACCGTAGCAAAAATAATCGCAGCGACCAATGCAATCATTGCACCACTGCCCGTATCTAATTCTGCAGAGAGGTAAAGTCCACCAAAGACAGAACTCAAACCGAAGAATTGTGTCCACATCAAACAAGATCGAAAACTACGACCAATCAATTGTGCAGTGGCTGCTGGAGTTACCAGTAATGCGGTAACCAATAACGCTCCAACCACCTGTACCATGCTGACAACTACTGATGCAGTAATGACTGCAAACAGGAGCCCAAATCCTCTGACAGGAATCCCTTGAACCCTCGCAGCCACTGGATCAATCGTAATCGCCAACAATCCTGAACGAAGGAAGGCCAGTAATACAATTGAAATTAGGCAGATAACTGTAATCATATCCATACTATCTTCATCGATAAGCAGGAGATTTCCAAATAGGTAACTTTCGACATCAGCAGTGATACCAACTTCTCCAAGTCGCAAGATGACAAGGCCTAGGGCCAGCATGCCCGTCAGGAAGATTGCAATCGATGCGTCCCCGGTCAGAATCTGCCTCGATTGCAATTCATAAATCAGAATAGCTGATACGATACTGAATACAAGTGCGTACCACAATGGAGCCGCTGCTCCTAGAACAATGCCAACAGCCACACCACCAAATGAAACGTGGGCCAACCCATCACCGATGAGTGCTAGATTTTGCACCAGAAGGAATGCACCTAGGAATCCAGCAACAATTGTGACTATAATCGCTGTAACCAATGCACGTTGGAGCATTTCCATCGTAAAGAAATAGGGGAATATTTCCCCAGGCATCACCGGTGCAATGAATTCCAATAAAGGAGTAAAAATCCCCAAAACAATGACACCAATACCCATCACACTTCCTCCTTCGAATGGTTGTGATGATGCATATACCCATCTCCGTGAACGTGTGCAATGCCTCGCAAATCGGCAAGCGTTTCCAAATTAGGGAACTTCTCAGCAGCCCCATCAAACCGAATCGTTTCCTCCAAGAAAATCATCCTGTGTGCTGTTTGAAGCATTGCAGTCAAATCATGAGATACCATCAGGATTGTTTTCCCCTGTTCATGGCAGAGTTGATCCAACAATTTCAGCAAAGCATTCCGCGCTTCACGGTCGATTCCGACCAATGGCTCATCTAACAAGATGAATTCGGCATCTGAGGCCAATGCTCGAGCAATCACCGCACGTTGTCGCTGTCCACCAGAGAGGCGACCCAAATCGACATCAATTACATCCTCCAAGCCAACCATTTCGATTGCTTTCTTCACACGTTCGCGGCGTTCATCATTCACAAAAGAAAACATGTTCCTCGAATTAATCGTACCCAATTGAACCAATTCATGAACCGTGATTCGAACGTGCCGAGGCAGATTTGAAGCAGCTTGAGAGACCCAACCAATTCGCCCGTCAAGTTTCCTCGATAGAGGTGGGTGGCCATAGATTCCTATGGTTCCAGTTTGTGATTTCAGCACCCCAAGTATGGTTAGGAGAAGTGTAGACTTCCCACTTCCATTCGGGCCAACGATGCCGACAAATTCACCTTTCTCAATCGTCAGATCAATGTCTTTGATGATGGTCTTTCCAGAACGGCTGACCGACAAATCTTCGATTTTCAGAATCGGAGATTCTTGCGCTATCTCCCCAACTGATACCTGTCGCACAACAGACCCCTCCATTCCCTACTAGCCATAGTGGGTGATAAAATCACCTACCTACGCAGATAGTCAAGTTCGTCTTGCTAAGACATACTCCTTGAGTAAGTAACCAAAGCACAACAAAAATGATCCTATTACGAATAACGCTGGTAACGCATCAACTAGATCCATTTTGCCACCTTCTCTTGCATCCGATTTAGGAACAGGGGTTTGAATTAGCAACCCATTCCAGCGACAAGGTTGTCGAGATTTTTGTTCATCATCGACAAGTAGTCATCGTTGCTGTCAATCGGTGCCATTTCCATAGTGTACAGATATTGAATGGTCACACCAGTTTCTTGCACAATGCTACCTACTGATGATGGATCAGTATATTCTTCAACGTACAGAACGGTAATCCCTTCTTCATTGATGTGTTCAACGACCTCGGCAATATCTTCTGGCGATGGTTCACCCTCTGGATCCAGTCCATGAACAGTCACGAATTGGATATCGTATCTTACAGCAATGTAGGAGTAAGCGTTGTGGTTTGCGACCACAGTCTTTTCATGACCACCAGCAGCACAGGTTCCATTTTCTCCAAACGCGGCTTCATAGGCATCATCCATTGAATCTAGTTCTGCAGAGAAGGCAGCCCCATTGGCTCTGAAATCGTCCTCAGCACTTGGGAATGCAGCAATTAGACCTTCCATTACAATGTTGAGTTGTACCTTGTATGCAACTGGATCAAGCCAACTGTGAGGGTCATAATTCAACGTCTCTTCATCAGAGTGATCATCATGGTCATCGCCACCAGGTCCGCTGTTAGCAGCTGTCCACATTAGGCCAGCAGCCTCACAATCTGATTCAGTGGTGTAGGAAGCATCTACGGTGTGAGTACTCATGTCGTAGCAGACCATTTCTTCATCATCGTGGCCT
>CALCEF010000209.1 GCA_937901365.1 uncultured euryarchaeote
GCGGAAAACGTGCTGGGCCTCGCCATGCCATCCCGCCATTCTTCAGATCACTCAATTGAAGATGCCAAAGCAACCGCTGAAGCCCTCGGCATGGAATTGCAAATTCTACCCATCAATGAAATTCATGAAAGTGTGGACGAGTCCTTGCAAAATGAATTGGATGCAGGACATCCTGTTGCCAAAGAGAACTTGCAAGCACGAATTCGAGGGACTCTGGTGATGGGAGCCGCCAATGCGAGAGGTGCAATGGCAATTGCGACTGGAAACAAGAGTGAATTGGCCATGGGTTACTGTACGCTATACGGTGACATGAATGGTGGTTATGCACCACTTGGAGACCTCTACAAAACTGAGGTCTATGAGGTCGCTCATGCCATTAATGAGAATGCGACGGGAGATGCGCCCATCACTGAATCAACGATGACAAAGGCACCGTCGGCTGAATTGGCACCCGATCAGAAAGATGAGGACAATTTGCCCCCATACACGGTTCTAGACCCAATCTTAGAGGATTGGATTGAGCGAGGTGTCCGAAATGATTCACCGCTGACTCCTGATGTCCTTGCACGGATCCACGCTAATGAGCACAAGCGCTGGCAATTGTGTCCAGCACCTCGTGTATCGAACAGGGCCTTTGGCCAAGGGTGGCGTCAACCACTCGCTTCGCGAAGATAACCGGGCGGTGGACCCGCATCTTCATGGGTAAGTGCCGGCCGGTTCCTACCGATGGACATCCCGGCACCGCTCGCCGCCATGCTGGCAGGTGAGCACGGTCCAACCAAGCAGAAGGCCGCACGATTGGTCATCGACTTGGCGGCTACAGCCGGGGCAACTGAGTTTGTCACGTGCGCGCACGCGCACGTGAGCGGTGTATCTCCACTCACCGGTGGTCACGGATTACGTCGCTTCTTAGCCGACCTTTCAGGCGATGAATTGGGTATTGTTGAGATTCCAACCACCTTGAACAGTGCAGGCTGTGACAAGGAAAAAATGGAAGAAATGGATATTGAAACCGAGGATTTCCTCAAGCATCAATTCGAAATCGTGCACGCCTATGCAGAACTTGGAATCGAAGCTACGCTGTCCTGTACACCCTACGACCGAGGCATCGAAAACGAAGGCATTGGATCTTGGGCTGAAAGCAATGCTGTGGCCTTTTCCAATTCGTATACCTCATTGATTACCAACCGCGAAAGTGGTCTTTCTGCACTGGCGACCGCCCTTACGGGATGGGCACCAAAGTGGGGTTTACACTTAGAAGAAAATCGAATGCCGAACATCCATGTCAAAGTGGATTGTGAATTGGATTACATTGCTGATTGGAGTGTGCTCGGCGATTGGATTGGGAAGCAAATTCAACCAAATTGGAGATTGCCTTGGGGCATGATGCCACACATCACCGGCTTGCCAGATTACGTTTCTTTTGATCAGAAAAAGGCACTCACTGCGGCTGCAGCCAACTACGGGTGCCCAATGCTTTGGGCGGAAGGAATCTCTCCCGAACCACCACAATATACACCGGAAGGTGAACTTGTATTCACCGAAGAGGACCTGATGCAACGCTATGGAGATTTGGCGCCAACCGGTCAAGTCGATCTCGTCGTCATCGGTTGTCCACAAGCCAGTGTAGGAGAAGTCAGAACCACCGCAGCGGCCGTTCGAGCGAGAATGGAATTGGGGCAACGAATTTCCAATCAACGCCTATGGGTGTTCACCAGTGGACACAACCACCAATTGTTGGAACAAGAGGGGACACTCGACGTATTGGAGGAAGCGGGTGCTCTCATCCTCAAGGACACCTGTCCTGAGGTCACCCCATACAATCGAACAAAATACAATCATCTTCTCACGAACTCGCTCAAAGCCGAACATTATCTGACCAGTGGCCTGAATAGAATGCCCACCAGTGTCATGCGAATCGAAGACTGTGTAGCCCATGCTTTTGATGCGAGTTTGTCGGAAGGCGAACGCCCAATTCTAGATGGAAAGGCGGCAAAACCACTCTCGACCGACAAGACCCATCGTGACGGCGATTTCTCTACATCTGGTCGAAGTTTGCCTTCGCAGAGTGCTTGGAGTACTCAAGGCAAAGCATTGGTAACAGATGTTCCAATCACTTACCTCGGATACGTGAATCGAGATACAGGTGTAATCGAAGAACCCGGGCATCCGCTTGATGGGGTAGCGATTCAAGACACGATTCTCATCTATCCCAAAGGAAGTGGTTCAACGGTTGCACCATTTATTCTGATGGGCCTCATTTACACAAACAAGGGGCCGAAGGCCATTGTCAACCGAGATGTGTGTCCATTGACATTGCCCGCAGCATCGCTGTTGAACGTCCCCTACGCGCATGGATTTGGCGAAGATCCCTGCATGGAGATCAATACTGGTGACGAGGTTGAGATGCGATTGGAAAACGGGAGTGTCATGTTACAGGTTGTGAATCGCACGGCAGCATCTCCTTGAGGGAGGACTAACTCACCCCACCATGCGCTGCATCGTCACAGGAGGAGCTGGCTTCCTCGGAAGTCACCTGACCGAACAGTTGGTGGCGATGGGTCATTCGGTTGCTGTCATCGATGACATGTTCCGCGGTAGTCAAAAAAATCTCGAAGGCTGCAAGGGGATGGACGATTATTATCTCCTCATGGGAGATGCTTCAAATCGCGACCTTTACGAGAAGGCCGCTGACAAACTAGGAGGCGTAGATTGCGTTTACCACCTAGCGGCCATCAATGGAACACGATGGTTCCATGAGAGGCCGGATTTTGTCATACAAGTCAATCTGGATACACTTCGAACCGCCTTAGATTTCGCAATCACCCGGGGCTCAAGATTCGTTTTCACATCCTCACCTGAGGCGTTTGGAGAACAGCCTGAAATGCCTCTGACGAATGCGTCGGATAGTTTGTTCTCCTCAGCTTCTGAGCATGGTCGACATTCCTATGGTGCCAGCAAATATCTCGGTGAAATATTGGTCCAGCATGCGGTGAATGACAGCAGTTTGGATGCGCGAATCGTGCGACCATTCAATGCCTACGGGCCAAGACTACCTGGAAACGCATATGGACAAGTCACTGGAATTTTCCTTGAACAATGTCGTCGAGGCGATCCGATTACAATCCATGGAGATGGTACACAAACTCGCTCATTTACTTGGGTTGACGAGGCTGTAGAAGGCATCCGAATCGCCGGTGAATTGGATCAGGGCTTAGATGGCTCGCGATTGACTGGGGCGGCATTCAACCTCGGCAACCCCGAAGAGGTCAGTATCTCTGAATTGGCAAAACTCTGCCTAGAAATTACAGGTTCAAATTCTGAAATTCGCTACCAAGAAGTAGGGCACCCGGGTGACTCAAAACGGAGAGTGCCAGATATTTCTGAAACACAAAGCGCATTGGGTTGGTCTCCGAGTCAGAGTCTGAAAGAGGGTTTGCAATCGTGCTGGCGATGGCTTCAGGCTGAGCATTCGTAGGTGATTCCATGCGTCGGAAAATACCCTCAGGCATCATCGGCATGGTTCATCTCAAAGCGCTGCCGGGTTCACCTGGATTTGCAGGTGACATAGATGCTGTTGAATCGGCAGCAATAGCCGACGCGGCAACATTGCTGGCAGGAGGTGTTGATGCGATTTTGGTTGAAAACTTTGGAGATGTTCCATTTCACAAAACGGTTGACACGGTTACCGTAGCTGCGATGACAAGGATCATCAGAGCAATCGTGGAAATGAGCGATGTCCCGGTTGGTGTCAATGTACTCCGAAATGATGCACATGCGGCTCTATCTATCGCTTCTGTGACCGGAGCCGCATTCATTCGAATCAATGTCCATATCGGTGCCATGGTAACCGATCAGGGCCTGATTGAAGGACAAGCCGCAGAGACCCTCCGTCTGAGAGATGTACTCAATTCAGATATTGCAATTCTAGCGGATATCGGGGTTAAGCATGCAACACCATTCGATGAAAAATGGTCCTTGGAGCAGGAGGCGAAAGATGCGTGGAATCGCGGTCTGGCTGATGCATTAATTCTCTCAGGAAGTGGTACTGGTTCGCCGACAAATGCAACCGATTTGGAGCGGGTAAAGCACGTGGTTCCAGAGGCCCCCCTCATTGTGGGTTCAGGAGTCAATAGTGAAACATTGCCCGAATTTTCTTTGGCCAATGCATGGATCGTCGGCACTGCACTCAAGCGAGATGGGATGATTGAAAATGAAGTCGAATTAGCACAAGTTCTACGATTTACGAACACGAATCGTTCGACTGGCGATTGTTAACATCAACAAACCAAAAATGGCATTGATTAGCAATGCCATCTGAACAGAGTAGGATTCCAGACCCCAACCTCGAATCATGATTGAGCGGCACGCTTCAGCCGTCCAAGTGGTTGGCAAGGCCCAAGAAACAGGTTGCAACCATCCCGGCAAAGCCTCGACTGGCCAAAGGATTCCTGAGAGCAACAATACTGGGAACAACAGAGGCATGTTCAATTGCATTGCTTGGAATTCTGATTTTGCCTTACTCGAGATGACCAAACCAAGGCACATGGCAGCCCAACCCAACAATAGGCAGACCGCGAAGAGTAGCAAGACACTGCCGTTGATTGGGATGTCAAATCCGAGTGTTGCAATGGCGATGACAACGGTCACCTGACCGATTAGAATTCCCGAAAATGCTCCGATGTGTCCCAACATGACTTCGGACGGCTGTGTTCCTGCTGCAAAGACTCGATCCAATGTACCATCATGCCGCTCCCCAACAAACGCCATCGTTGTGAGAATTGTACTGAACATGAAACAAACGAGAGTCATGATTCCAGGGGCTAGGAAATCGATGAAAGAAGGATCTCGATCGCCATAGATGGGTTCGGCAATATGCAATGGTAATTGCCCGCCGCTGGCCTCCTGCATCGCATCCCTAACCTCTAGAAGAATCGTATTCGTCACCTGTTGATTCGAATTGTCCAATACTACCGAAATAGTCCCATCAGGGAGCAAATGCAGCACGGCCCAAGCATCGCCGTTTACAACTGAACTGTTGGCATCATCCATTGAATCTGAAAAGGAAACTAAGAGGGCATCACCACCCTCAACGTGGCCAATAAAAATTGCACTTTGTTCTGCAGGGCCATCATCGACGATGATTACATTGAGGTCTGTTGGAGTGCCACCAATCGCCCAACCAAACAGCAGAATCTGGAGGGCAGGCATTAGGACAATAAAGCCAAACATCCGTTTGTCCCTGCGCAAACTGGCAAATTTACGGGCAGCAATCGCATACACCCTCTGTAGGTTCATGCCTTCACCTCCCGACGACATAAAGCGAGGAATGCTTCTTCGAGCGAAGATGAGGATTGGGATTCCATCACCGATTGTGGTGTGTCTTCTGCTAGCAAAACACCGTCACGCATCAGGCCGACGCGATTGGCTTTCCCTGCCTCATCGATGTAGTGTGTGGTAATTACAATCGTTGTTCCACTCGAGGCAATCTCTTGCAAGTGATTCCAAATTCTCGCACGTAACTCGGGATCTACCCCCACGGTAGGTTCATCCAACAACAACAGATTTGGTTCATGGAGGAGAGCAACCGCCAAACTAACTCGGCGTTTCTGTCCACCTGACAACTTCCCAACCGGTCGGCTGGGTTCAGGTAAGTCTAGGAAATCTATGAGCCAGGCTTGTCGAGAAAGGATCTGCTCAGCCTTCATCCCATGTAGACGGCCATGAAATCTCATTGTTTCTGCAATGCTAAGATCTGGATAAAGGGCGATTTCCTGTGGCGCATAACCAACATCAGAACCCGGTATCTCACCATTGACGTTCAATGTTCCAGACTCGGGTTCCAAAAAGCCAAGAATGACTTTCAGTAGAGTGGTTTTTCCGCATCCTGAGGGACCTAATAATCCGTAAATTGAGCCCTCATCTACTGCCATATCTAGGCCCTGAAGAACTTGGATTGGGCCATAACCCCGTACAAGCCCTTTGACGGAGATGGCGGCCATAGACTGTCCTTTCCACGACAGGCTTCAATCATTGCCTAAGGCATCAAACAGTTGTGGTGTGAAACCTAGTACTGTTTCTTCCTCGCCATCGATGATGGTTGCAAAATTACCCATCGGGCCTGCAAAATCGTAACCGCCGGCCTTTCCTCGCCAAGAGTCTGAGATGATCAACGCCTCTAGCACTTCATCATCTAGAGAATCGATGGAGACAGTTGCGGATTCAACCCAAGATTCTACCTTGGTACCCTGAATTAGAGCGGTGCCTGTCCATACTCTGTGATTTCTCCCACTGAGACGCAATAACATGTTGATTGCCTCTTGGCGATTACTCGGCTGGCCCAAGGGTTGCAAATGATCGTCAGGGTCCTCAACCAAGGTATCTGCAACAATCACCCGAGGTGCAGAACACTCTCTTTGAGCAGATTCGATCTTGCCAAGCAATGTGTTCTCAACCTGTTCGGCAATGGGAATTCCGTGCCTATGCGGGCGCTCGCGCGCGCGTAGAGGGACTTGAACAACTTCGAATCCTAACGCCTCCAGCATCGATGCTCTACGCTGCGAAGCGGACGCGAGATGCAGAGATTCCATGCCAATCCGAAGAGGGTGGCGTTTATCTTCTTGCAGTGAATCGCTCTGTCTGGTGGCCCAGTTGAGTAACGCAGGCGAGAGAATCCCTACCTATATCCAAGGATTAGACGAACAGATGCAGGGAGGAATCCCCAGTGGACACCTGTGTTTGTTGGCGGGAGCGTCTGGTTCGATGAAATCCAGTTTGGGTTTTGCAATGTTGTACAATGCTGTTTTGGAAGGGCGAACTTCGGGAATTTACGTGACATTGGAGCAATCCAAGGAATCACTAGCAGGTCACATGGCAAAC
>CALCEF010000210.1 GCA_937901365.1 uncultured euryarchaeote
TGGGAAAAGGCTCTTCCAATACCGATTACAGCATACAACATGGCGAACTTCAGTCACGACCTGTCCGACTGGCTCACGATTGGATTTGATTCCGAGTGGTTGGAAGAGAACATTCGCTGGAAGGACTTCGGAACAGGCGTTCGCCTCGGCCGTATCGCGCGCGAAGATTCCACCTCGTTGGTCCTCTACGATGCAGACCCTGAAGTGGAGGTTGAGGCGTTCAAGCCACACTCTCACCCTGGTGGGGAAGTTTACCTCGTACTCGAAGGAGAAGTCTACGACGAATTCGGCACCTATCCAAAGGGCTCCATCGTGTGGATGGATCCAAACTCAGAACACAATCCCAAGACCCGCGAACGAACGCTAATCCTCGTTTTGTGGCCAGATGGCGTCAAAGTTCTGTGAATTTCGCTGGTGTAAATTCTGCACTTTGTTCATTAACTGAGTAGACGTCAATGGGCCTGAGGCTTCAGCCTCATGGGGGGTTTCGCGTGAATATTGAGAGAATGCTGCGTTGGTTCGCAGAATCAAATATGGAAAACGTGGGTGAAGTTGGAGGTAAAGGTGCATCTCTTGGAGAGATGTTCCAAGCTCTGCATGAGAACGGTGTTCAAGTTCCGAATGGGTTCACTGTCACGGTGAATGCGTATGCTGATTTTGTCGATACACCGGTCGCAGAAGGTTCGTGGATGGGTGTGGCTGAAGTCGACGATTTGCCAGGATTGCGAGAAAGGGCCGTGGCTTGCAAGACGCTGCGTGAGGCCATTACCACTTGTTTTGAAGAGGCTGATACCAGCGATCACCTCGAAATGCACGCGCGCACCGCATTGGTTCGCGCATTGATTGAAGATTCCGAAGTTCCTGAACAAATTGCTGAAGCAATCGGTCACGGTTACGAAAAATTGTGCGAGGAATATGGACCCGGTGTCGATGTTGCCGTCCGTTCGTCCGCCACCGTTGAGGATTCAGTGGATGCATCCTTTGCCGGACAATACGAGTCCTTCCTCAACGTACACGGCACAGAAAGCGTCGTCCTACACTGGAAGCGATGTGTGGCCAGTCTATTCACAGAACGAGCGGTTGCATACCAAATTGACAGAGACATGGATCCTCTCAATGCGTCTCTGGCTGTTGTCGTCATGAAGATGGTACGAAGCGACTTGGCGTGCTCGGGTGTGATGTTCACACTCGACCCCGATTCTGGTCACGATGGAGTCATCCACATTTCCTCTGCCTATGGACTAGGGGAACTCTTGGTCCAAGGCACGGTATCCCCCGATAGTTTCCTTGTGTGGAAGGCGGGACTATTGAAGAAAAAACACGCCATTGTTCATCGCCACATGGGTCAAAAAGAACACAGAATGGTCTACGCTTCCAGTGGTCGTTCTGACACTGAAATCATTGACATCGGACTCGATGAAAGGCGAACATGGTCATTGGACAATAGAGAGGTTCTCGCATTGGCGGACATGGCCATGCGAATCGAGCAGCACTATGGCCGCCCAATGGACATAGAATGGGCCAAAGATGGGCTTTCAGGTGAATTGTTCATCGTACAAGCACGCCCTGAAACCGTTCACGGAAAGGAGCGCACCAATGTCCTCACCCGGTATGTGATGGACACTGAATTGATGACACGATTACAGCGTAGGGGCAAGGTCCTCGCTACTGGTCAAGCGGTTGGAGAAAGAATCGGTGCTGGGCAAGTTAGGGTCTATGCCGACTATGACGATGTGATTCGACGCAAGAGAGCGCTGCGTGATCGCCTCGCTGACGGTGAGGCCATGGAAGACATCCCGTGGGAAGAACGCGTGTTTGAGCCAGGTGATGTCTTGGTCACCGAGATGACCACTCCCGATTGGGAACCTTTGATGAAACAGTCCTCACTCATCGTCACACGCAAGGGTGGCCGCACCAGTCACGCTGCAATTATCGCACGAGAATTTGGAATCCCAGCCATCGTTGGTTGTATCGATGCGTTGCGAGTACTGGAAGAAGGCATGGAAGTCACAGGCACATGCGCGGAAGGAGACGAAGGACTGTTGCTCGATGGAATTCATCCGTTTGAAATTGAAACCATCGAAATCAATACCGATGTGCCTTTGCGAACCAAACTCAAACTCAATGTTGGTTTCCCGACCAAGTCTCTTGCCGATTCAATGCTTCCAGTCGATGGTGTTGGACTGGCCAGAATCGAATTTATTCTCTCGGCAGAAGTCGGCATTCATCCGTTGGCCCTCGTGCATCATGAAGCACTCATGAAGTATCACGAAACCGGAGAAATGGATGATGCATTGGAACCATTCCAAACCAGTCTTGAGCTGCAAAGTGAAGAAGAAATGAGCGAAATGCTTTCGCAAATTGAGCAAATGTCAGGACCTCACAAAGATGCAAGACATCTGTTCATCGACTCACTCAAAGAAGGTGTAGGCCTCATCTGTGCAGCATTCCATCCGCGACCTGTGTTGGTTCGACTCTCGGACTTCAAATCCAATGAATATCGCGAGTTAGTCGGTGGTTCAATCTTTGAGCCACTCGAAGAGAATCCGATGATTGCGTGGCGTGGCGCTTCGCGTTATGTGGACCCGAAGTTTGCGCCCGCATTCGAGATGGAATGCGAAGCACTACGTGGTGTCGCCCACGAATTTGGATTGGACAACCTGCAACTCATGGTGCCATTCTGCCGTTCTCCTGAAGAAGGGGCTGCAGTGAAAGAATTGCTCGCAGAAAACAAACTCGGGAAAGCCGATGGTGTGCCACTTTTCATCATGGTTGAATTGCCTAGTAACGTCATCCTCGCTGATCAGTTTATTGACGCAATGGAATTGGATGGAGGTTCGATTGGAACCAACGATTTGGTACAAACCGTCTATGCTGTCTCACGCGATGACCTTGAGGGCTATCTTCACCCGGTCGATGCACGTTCACCTGCGGTGAAGCAAATGGTTCGGAAAGCGATTGAACAATTCACAACTCAAGGATTGGAAATCGGAATCTGTGGACAAGCACCCAGTGATCACCCTGAATCATTCCCGCCTTTCCTCATCGATTGCGGCATCACTTCGATTTCCGTCACCCCCGATACGGCAATCCAAGTTCGTCTCGCTGTACAGGCTGCTGAGGAAGCGGTCGACATGGGTTACGATGGCATGGACATCGTGATTGAAGCCGAAGAGTGATTCACTCAGGAATTCTCGGATCGACAAGACGCTTCCACAGTGGTGGAATCAAGGCAATCCAGAAGCAACCATAGTATCCACTGGGTAGAGTCGGCGCGTTCTCATAGGGTTGTAATTGCCAGAACGGTTTGCTGGCCTTCAGGTGGTGGGCGGGATGACGTGTGAGTTCGAGCAACGTCCACCGTGACCATCGCTCTTCTGACTGCCACGAATGCATCTCTGTTTGACGCTCTCCGACCTCTCGCAGCAAGCCATAGTGCCGAATGTAGTTGATGTATTCTAGAAGGAAAATTGCGAAGGCTGCTTGCAGGAGAAAGGCACCTGTAATCCATGTCCCAAAGGCTGCGAACAGCCCTGCTACCAACACGATTTGCAGCAAAAATCCACGATACACTGGATTTTGGAATCCTGTTCTTCCCTTCCGATGATGGACTGCTGCCGCATCACGG
>CALCEF010000211.1 GCA_937901365.1 uncultured euryarchaeote
CAAATGCTGGTTTCCTAAGCGAAGGCTGAAGGTTTGTCCCTGCTGCGACACTGGTATGGTCGAGCGTTTCCTTGAAGCAGACGACCCCGTACTTGAGCAGGTTCTGAAGTGGACTGTGGAAAGAGATGCTGCAGATATTCGGCAATTGCTCGAATGGTTGCCCAATGCAGCCAATCGGCGCGATCAGCGTGCGCTCTTGAATCGAGCTCGCGCCTTGATGGATGAGTTGGAAAATGCGATGAAGGAACTCAACCAACTCGATAGGTGATTCATTGTATCCTGCTCTGATTTTGGCAGGGGGGGCCTCAAAACGAATGGGGCGCAACAAAGCGACCATGATTGTAGATGGTTCGCCAATGATTGTCAAAGTAGCTCACGCGTTACGGGATGGTGGATGCAAATCGATTATCGTCGCTGTTCGAGATGGGTTTCAAAGACAGGAGATTATGGGTGCGCTGTCACACCTGTCCGATGTTCAATGCATCTTGGATAATGATTTGGAACGAAGTGCGAAATCTGGATTGAGGAGTGCCTTACGAGAATGTGCAGAGATGGGTATTGAACGGATTCAGTTAGCACCGTGTGATATGCCTTGGATCGATTCGCAGGTGTTTGAGCGGCTTCGAGAGGGGAGTCGTCCGGTGATTATGCCGAGAGGTGAGCATCTGCAGCCCTTGCTCTCACTTGTGGACGTGAATGTGGCGCTTGGTGCGCTAGAACGCGCAGAAATGCGCGCTTCACTGAAGAATACGCTGCGAAGTGTACCTTGTCAAATCATGGATTTCCCGAAAGGCGTTCAATTTCGCAATGCGAATGCTCCGGAAGACCTGAATTCTTGAACCGTGGATATTCGGGGTTCGGATTGACCTCTTATTCCCCATCGTTATACGATGGGGGTTCCTCCGGGACTTTATGCCACTGGGTCATCGATGGTGTCGACAATTCCTAGTGATGGTGCTAATTTGCACCTTCATCACCCCCACACTTTTCTTATTCCCTACAACTTCTGCGGAAGGGGAATCGACCCTCTATGTCGATGCGGCGAACTGTCCAAATGCAGGCGATGGGACACTTTCAGACCCCTATTGTTCGCTCGGTGATGCAGTCATGGCATCATCCTCTGGCGATACGATCGAGGTGGCAAATGGGACCTATGTTGTGACTTCAGCAATTGAAATCAGTCACCCATTGACAGTGAATGGGGCACAAGACGGAAACAGCGCATTGCAAAGAACCTCAGGGGATTCGACTGAATCAATTATTGATTTACGAGGGGGAAATGGAAGGTTCTTCGTCACGAGCAGTGATGTGTCTATTTCTGGTTTTGATCTTCATGGCGATGAATACACGCGGTGCGGAATTTATGTGGCAGGTGGGTCAAACAATCTCTCAAACATTGAAATTTCAGATAACCTGATTCATGGAATGGCGATGAAGTACGATTCGATTCGGGCAACATCATGGGGCATTTTGACGGATGCTGTGGGAAGTGGTCAAGTGCTACACACCATCGATGGATTGCACATCCATGGCAACCACATCTACGATATTGGAGGCTTCAACGATTCGATTGGATTGGGCATTTCAATTCACGAGGTTGTCTCAACAGAAGTTGATGGGGGGGCACTCATCGAAAACAACCGATTTTCCAACATCCATGATGGTAAATGGGCAGGGGCATCTGGAATTGATGTGCCTGGGATGGGTGTGTTCACTCACGAACAAACCTCAATGTATCCTGGAGATTACTTGAGTGGGATTTCTCTACGAGATAATGAATATGCAAACATCTCAGTTGGTGCTGCTCTGCAAATTTCAACGAACGGCGTTTTCGAAGAACAAAGTAGTGATTTTGATTCAGTGGATGTTTTCATGATCAATGTCGGTCATTCGACCTCAGTCGATGAATCGAGCCTAGCACCCTTTGCCAAGAGCACTGGAAAGAATATCTCGATTGGAGTGGGTGAATCAACAGCATACTTCGCAAGTCCTTCAATGGCGGTACGACACACTCTAATTGGTTCTGAGTTGGATGCGCACAACATCATATTGTCCGATGGGGTTTTCGATGAAACGCTGGTCATTGAGCCTGAATCAATACAAGGAAATATGCTAATCACATCGATGCAGGGTAGCAATCCTACATTCACGGGTGGTTTGCTTCTTCAGAGCAATTACATGATGAATAACATCACAATAGAAGGGATTACTCTTCAGGGTGAGGGAACTACAGATGTTTCCTTCAGTATGGATGCATCTGCCGGTATCTCGGACTTGACCATTCGGGGAATGACGTTGGATGGAAGTCTAGACACTGGAAATCAGCGCTCAGGAATTATTGCGTCAGGACTTTCTGGAATCGTCACAATCGATGGTAATCATTTCAACGATCTCAATGGAGCCTATACTTTCACCACTACACCTGATGGGCTAGACCCTGGTGCAGGGCAAATTTCGGCTTTACAGTTCACCGACAACACCATTGTTGATTCGGATGGTGCCGTCAACATTGCACCGGTTTCCGGATTGATTCCCCAGGTAGAAGTCTCTGGAAATTCGTTCGCCAACAGCGGATTGAATTCAGCGAATGGGGACACTGCAATGCTAACTGTGAAGGATGTGAGTACCCTCTATTTGGCTGACAATTACTTAGCAGATCTCGATTCAAGCCAAGGGATCTTGATTGAAGATGTGCGGTATGTCACCATCTCTGAGAACAACGTGACTGGTGTTGATTCTGCGATTGTGGTCCAAGAGACTCTGCCCAATACACTCCAACAAGTGACTTTCCAAGACAATGCATTCACACAAATTGGTGAGGCTGCAATCGATGTTCCTTCTGTGACTGGTGCTTCGATTCAAGTCAGTCAAAATTGGTTTGGGACAACCAATGAAAGCGAAATCTACAATCTCATCAATGGAGATGCTGAAGTTGGAGAGCAATGGAATTCATGGCCCGGTGAGGATTCTGATAACGATGGGTGGTCAGATGAATTCGATCTGTGTCCTGGCCACAATGATGCAAATGATGTGGATGCAGATGGCATTCCTGATGCTTGCGATGAGCTCATCGACTCTGATGGTGATACAATCGCGGATTGGTTAGACAATTGCCCCACTATCGCAAATCAGGACCAAGCGAACCACGATAGTGACCTGTATGGTGATGTCTGCGACGATAATGACGATGGAGATCAACGAATTGACGAGTTGGATGATTGTCCACTAGGTGACCTCGGGTGGGCGCCAACAAATATCAACGATTACGATAATGATGGTTGCTATGACATGGGTGAAGATACCGATGACGATGGAGATGGGATCGCTGATGAAGACGATTTGTGTCCGACAGGGATGCATTGGGGTTGGACCTCTAATGCAACCAATGACATTGACTCTGATGGCTGTAAAGACTCACTAGAAGACACCGATGATGATGGTGATGGTGTCGTTGACACACTGGATAATTGTCCTGTTGGAGATGTAGGGTGGGCTTCAGATGGGTTCACTGACAGTGATGGTGATGGTTGTCGAGACATCAGTGAGGATACCGATGACGACGGAGATGGGATTGCAGATTCTGCGGACGATTGTCCGCTTCAAGCAGTGAATAACGTCTCTGATGATGATGGAGATGGTTGTATCGACATCATTGCTGAACCCAGCAAGCCATTCATTGAGAAGTTCATGGAAGGCGACCCACTTACAATGGGAATTGTTCTCATTCCACTGTTGGCTCTTTTCGCCGCTGGTATGGTGATTTACGTTAAGCAAGGACGCGCTGATGCAATGAGAAGACTACGCGAAATGATTGATGCAGCAGAGATGCCAATCCAATTGAGTAGGGTTTCAGGTCAAGCAACTGATTTGTTGCTAGCGAAGATGATCACTGCACAACAACACGATGACATCCAGGATGAAATCCGTTCTCGACGGAAAGGATTTGCAGAGGATGAGGTTGATGATTCAGATGAAACCGAAAGGGAATTGTCTCGTGTATTTTCCAAGGCTGTTGCACTTGGCCTCACGACGAAAGAATCTGTTGGCAGGATGGAGCGCCACGTCGCCGCTGGCAGGTTTAGTCCCGAACATTACCTTGAGATGTGGTCTGAGCGTATTGAGGCGGCTGGCTCTGCCGAAGAGGAAAAGGATTCGAAGGCAGAGGATGATGCACCTGATCAACAGCAATTCACTCTGAGTGAACCCTCGGGTTGGCCCACAGGGAAGCCATCGATTTCATCGCTCAATCGAATGAAGAAGGCTGAGCTTGTCGCCCTTGCAAAGGAGAGAGGTGTCTCTCACAGTGGGACGAAAGCGCAAATCATCGATGCTCTTCGAGAAGAAGAGTGATGTGACTCAATCGAACAGATCATCGTCGTCGATATCGGAGTCCTTCTTGGCATCTCTGACCTTCTTGTAGATCTCCCATTCCTCGTCCGAAATCACTCCATCGCCGTCAAGGTCCATGGAATCAAACAACGCGTCACCGATTGCTTCGCGACCCCAAATGGATTCTTGCTCCTTTCTTCGTCGCAGTACGACAACGGTGATGAGTGCGATGAGAAGCAGAATCAGACCAGTGAGTCCAAACGCCCAGGTGGATACCTGTTGTGAGGTTCCTTCTGTGCCGATTTCACATCCACGATTGTCGATGACCTTGGCATTGAGTGGCGTGTTTGGACATTCATCGTTCTCATTGAGAATTCCGTCACCGTCATCGTCCTGAGCAACAGGGTCGAAGATATCTGGATCTTCAGCGCATCCGTTGGTTGTAATCGGTACTCCAGCGGGTGTGGTTGGACAGGAGTCCAAATCGTTGGTAATCCCATCTCCATCTGAATCCAACTGATACGGTGCACAACCGTTCAAGTTGACGGGTTGGTCACCAGTTGTGTTTGGACATGCATCAATGATGTCTACAATCGAATCTTGGTCAGCGTCTGCAAGACCTGCTTGACATCCGAGTGTGTCCACTTCCACACTTGTCGGCGTGTTGAGACATTGGTCTACTGAATCGATGACACCGTCGCCATCTGAGTCACGCTGCGTTTCACCACAACCATCAGCGTCAACTGTTGGGGTATCATAGCCAGGCGTATCCGGGCACTGGTCTAAATCGTCAGTAATTCCGTCATTGTCAGAATCCTTCTGAGTCAACCCACAGCCATTGTAATCCACAACGTCTCCAATTGGAGTCATTGGGCAACTGTCGAAGATATCAGCAATGCCATCTTGATCGTTGTCATCAGTGACTACGTCACCTGGTGCACAACCAACGGCGTTGGTCTGATTCCACAATTCGGGTGGCGTTGTGTCACAAACGTCGACTTCGTCATTGACCTCGTCGCCGTCACTGTCTTTCTCTGCCGCTGCACATCCATCGACGTCAACCGTCGCGCCCAATGGCGACTCAGGGCAAACGTCTGCGCTATCATAGACGCCGTCACCATCAGAGTCAACCTGAGAGGCACCACATCCAAACTCATCGACAGATTCGCCCATCGGTGTTCCTGGACATGAATCGACGTTGTCCTTGTAGCCGTCACCATCTGAGTCTCTCTCCGATGGTCCACAACCATCTGGGTTGACATAGAAGCGCTCAGCGAATGGTGTGTTCAAGCACAAATCCACATTCTCAAGAACGGTGTCACGATCTGTGTCGTCAATACAACCATCTGGTGCTGCGTTGCCACTGGTTCCTTCTCCGATGTACAAATCGTATTCTGGAGCCGCATACTCGTTTGGACATGCATCATCTGGGTCGTAATATGGATCATCATCTCGATTGTCGATACATCCGTCGGATACAGGTATTGACGAACCGTTTCCGGTGTAGTCATCGTATCCTAGAGCATTCTCAAGCGGACAGAGATCATTCCATACTGGAACTTGGTCGCTGTCATCATCGGACTCCAGTACTTCGACGATTACCCATCCGTCTGCTGAAGTTGATGTGCCACCAATGTCATCGGTTGCAGAGAAGAAGATTACCTGCAAACCTACTGGCAATTGATCGGTAACAATCGATGGTGAGTTCGGGAACATGTCTGAATAAATCAGACCGTTTACGTGCTCACTGTACCATGTGTAATTTGAGATTGACCGGTCGCTCGTAACATCGATGCTGAGGTTGACTGGTCGGCCCTTGTAAATCTCAGCAGGCGATACTGAAAGATCAAGATAGTCGCTCTCAATGTTGATGAGTCCAACTTCTGGGCGATCCCAAATTGAATAATTGAACAAGGCTGAATCGCAACCACGCCCATTGCAAGCATAGATATTCAATTCCACAGGGTCCTGATTTTCTGTTGTCGGTGTTCCAGTGATCATTCCATTCGAATTGTTGAATGTTAGACCTGGAGCGAGAACCGCATTGTCACGACCTGCAATGAGGCCGAATACGGCATCTGGCATAGCATAGGTGCTAGTATATCCTCGAGCCATTTGGTGCTTGTCGTTCTTACCCCAACAGAATAGTGCCTTGTTGTTCTCAACCATCACACACATTCCATGGGATGATGAATCACCTGCTGATAGAGATGTGACGTCGCTAAACTCATCCATTACCCAAGTCCGATCCGAACTGGTCCCACCGCTTTCTGTTATGTATTGCTGTCCCATGCACTGTACTGTCGAATTACTGAACAGTATGCAGGTTTGGGTGTTATCGGTCTCCACGTGCTCTGGAACGGAACCTGTTGAGGCTGATTCGTAAACCAATCCGTCTGTCGACCATACGTTAGAAGTGGATGTGCCAACTTTGGTTTGGAGATTGTTGTTCTGACCCCAGCACCATAATTGCTCGGTTGAGGTGTCGGTGTTGGTGCCAATCGCACATACGTTGTTCGGCCCTACATCGATACTTGAGACTGACAAGTTCGTACCGAAATCCACCTGCATAGGTATGGATTGATCTGTATTATTTGAGAGGCCCAATTGGTAGTAGCCATTGTATCCCCAGCACCAAACGGTTCCTGTATCGGTCAGGGCGCATGTATGTGATGCCCCTACGTCAACAGCTGAGAATGAGGCGCCAGCAGGGGTTGAGACCTTTGTGGGTCGGAGGCGATCAGTGGTGTCACCATTCCCCAATTGACCGTGCCCGTTCTCTCCCCAGCAGTATACATCTGAGTCTGCAATGGCACAAGCCGTGTCGTGGTTCCACGCTAAATCTGTGACCGTGGGTTCTGTCCAATTAACAACCGGTGTTGGCAATGGCCACTTTAGTGCGTCAATGAATACTCGATCAAAGCCATTGTAATTACTGCTATCATGGTGGAACTTGATTGTCAATGTATGGTCGCCCGCTGCGACATATCTACTCAATGAGCGCCAGTCATCATAGTAATTTGTATTGTGGTAAGTTGTTTCTTGGTGAATTAGGGCACCATCGAGGTACACATACATGTAATCATAGCTGTAGTATGTTGACCACATGTAGCAGAAGCTGATGAGACCCGTGCCTGTTGTAATGTTAATCGAAACAATGGAGTCTTCATTGTGAACTATTGTGTGTGCAGCCTGTGAATCCCAGCCACCTTGGTTGCTTGAAGCAGAGCCCAATACATAGTCTCCATGCAGGGTGTTCAGGTTTTGGTGTACACTGGTGTTTGTATAGGACCAATTTCCATCACTACCTGTCGGATTACCATTTGCATCGACAAGATATTCTTCCCATAGAACAGCAGATGAATTCTCAAACGATTCAAAACCGTATCCTGATGATGGATTGATATCACTGCAACCTTGGTTACTCCAACCCCCTGTCATCGTATTTGTATTCGGATATGGATTCAACTCTGGATCAAACAACACTTGTTCTGGACTTTGGTAACTGCTATCAGAACCTAATCCTAGCCAACCATTGCCATTATCGTCACCCCAGCACCACAAAGATCCATTGGTGAGGATACCGCAAACTCCATTGTTTTCTGCAGAGATTTTGGTGAACCTCAAATTTGCAGCATCTGCATCGGGATGCAATGTGGGATTGGTGACATAGTGGTTCTTCCCTTTGGTACTATCCAAAATTTTGGCTTCTTCATTCTTACCCCAGCAATACAATTTCCCTTCATCGTCCAATGCACATGTCGTCGAAGCATCGACATCGACTTGGCCTGTGTAATTTGGGTGTCCCGCTGTCAATGTCCAGAAGGCATCGCCTCCACCCATGTTTGGTGGTGGTGAGATTGATTCCTCGTCCCCCGTAGTGAGGTAGAAGTTATTGTTGGAACCATATGAAATCGAAGGTAGATCTGGTTCGACGACCTCGAGTGTCAAGGTAGTGTATACACTACTATCTCCTGACATGACTGATATGTTGTAATCGGTTGGGACCCACGGAGTTTGAGGGGTGCCATCAATTACTCCTGTATCAGGATCAAAGGATAGTCCGGTCGGAAGAGGGATTGGGCCTGCAGTCTTCCAGTCGGAATAGGCTTGGTTATTGCTCCATGGAGCCATCTCTTTGAAAACGCGTAATTCATCGATTGCCCCGTCAAACCCTTGTCCAAATCGGCATTCGGAATTACCCCATGTCATCATAGACGAGGAGGAAGGTGTGAGCGAGCCACCGGAGAAGTACAGTTGATTGCTAAGACTGGCGCTTGTTCCGTTGTCCACGTATACTCTCATGTTGAAGTTCCAGCCGTGTCTCCAATACGATACGGTGATGAAATTCCACTCCCCTTCTTCAATCGGTGTCTGCATATTTGCTGTGGTAACGTTGAACGTCCAATCTACAGCAGTGTCTGTTTCATTTTGACTCGCCCAGTACATCTTTGCTTGAATATAGCCGTCTTCAGTGATGCTTAGGTTGAGGCCATCAAACCCTCCGTAACTATCGGTTCGATCAAATGTTCGGCTGAACAATTGACCTTCGAGAGAGGTTGGCTTAAACCAACCAGCAATACCTTGTCCGTTACCCGAAGTGGTGTGGTGTGTCGCACAAATTGTTGAATTGATATAATCGCCCGAAGATCCACCCAATTCGACGGCGCCGTACGCCTTGCCTTGAGAAATCCAATTTGCGTTACCGTTGAGGTAGATTGGATGGTTATCTCCCGAACCTATGTCTGTAAACGAGACATCGTTCATCGTCCACCAATCTTGCGAATTGGTTCCAGGCCACACAACAGTGTCACTCGAAATTGAATAACCGTCAGGAACCGCTGAAAGTGGAATTGTCATTGGAGTAATGGGCGTAACAGCTGTCTGATTCACCAATGCATTTTGTCCAGTCCACGTTCCGAAATATTGGATGTGGGAGATGGCTCCTGTTCGTCCAGACGTGTTGTCTGAATCAACGCTCGCATCTAATTCGGTTGCTGCCAATGGCGATAATGACGCCAAGACCATGATGGCCATCAGTAGGATTGCTCTGCTCTGCATAGTTGTCCCTCGTTGTTTGCTGCTGTCGGTTTTACTTAATTGTGTAATGCTTTGCATAATATCACTCCCAATCTACATCTTCGAATGTTTCTTCTTCATCATTTGTTTCCTCAGAAACCAATTCTGACATGTCTGGTAATTCATCTTCGTCTTCGTCAGAATCTAGTTCAGTAGCCTGTTTTGCCCACTGATCTCGCTTGATTCGGCCAGGGAAGAATTCGATTGCCTCATTGACTTGATCCTCAATTTCTGGCGTCATATTTGCCAATTGAGCGAACGTGAAGATACCGAGTGCATTCAGCTTCTCTTCGATGAATGGTCCGATTCCCTTGATCTGGCGCAAGTCGTTCTTGTCATCAGCAGAGGCGGTTCCAATTGTAGCGAAGTCAATCTCTTCTGCCTTGGCTGCGATTCGGGCGAGTTGTGCTTCCTTCTCTGTCATCTCTGCCATCTTGGCGTCCATCTCTGCCATCTTGGCATCCATCGCTGCGATTTTCGCATCGGCTTCCGATGTATCCACAGCGAATGGGGCTGAATCATCATCCCAGTCATCAACGGTTGATGCCTTTGGAGTTACCTCGCCTTCGAGGTTTGCGAATGGATCATCATCATCTTCTGGTTCCTTGCTGAGAACTGTGGTGATTTTTGTGATATTGAATGTGATGTTACCCTCTTCGTCGCGACCGGAGGAAAGGAGCATCAATACAGCAAGCACCAGAATCAGAATCAGAATCACAATAATCCAGCAACTGAATGAGTTGGAGTCGTTTTCAGTGGATGAAGTTTCACTCTGTGCACAGGAGGCATCAGGTACATCGGAGCCGTCGAGATAGTCATGACCGCATCGCTGTTCATCAGCATCTGTCCAACCGTCACCGTCTGTATCTCGCTGTGAGGCACCACATCCTTCTGAATTTGGAATTTCATCTGATAGTGTATCTGCACAGTCATCCAAAGCGTTGGGTATACCGTCACCATCATCGTCTCCACTCTCTGAAGGGCCACAACCAAATTCGTCCACTTGATTCTTTTCGGAAATAGGCGTTTCAGGACACTGATCCTCCGTGTTCATAACACCATCAAAATCGATATCCAAATCGTTTTCACAACCATCTGGAATGCCGTCACCATCCCAATCCAATGTGTCGTCATGACCTGGGCAAATATCGCTTGAGTCGGGGATCGTATCTCCATCGTCATCGTCATCTACGACGTCGCATGTTGAGTCGGAATCTGTGTCTAATGGTTGATTTTCCCCATCCAATGAGTCGCTTCCGCAAGTGTCCTCATCTGCATCGCTCCAGCCATCGCCGTCATCATCGGTATCTGCATTGTTGCCAATATTGTCACCATCTGTGTCTAGCCATTCGGTATCATCGAGTGGGAAATGATCGGATATATCGTCCCATCCATCACCGTCATCGTCGGTGTCTGCGTTGTCGCCAGAGCCATCTCCATCAGTGTCGACAGTTTCTGCTGGGTTGGTTGGGAAGGCATCGTTGGCATCGTTAACGCCGTCATTGTCGTCATCGTTGTCAGTTTCATTTGGTGTGCCATCTTCATCTGTATCGACTAAACAATCATCTGAAGAGGTGGTGCTTTGGCCAATGGTGGCTGTGCCAAGAGGGCACGGTGAAGGATTGATATTTCCAGTACCATTTGCATAGGTGTTCTGTGGTGCTGGGGTGCACGCAGAGGTTTGTGTGGCATTGATGTATGTGCCTTCTGGACAGGGTGTCTGGTCAGAATTGCCAGAACCGCTTGCATAGTGTCCTGGATCAGTAACCAAGCAATCTGTCTGTCCAGTACTAGGTTGGAATGTTCCCGGAGAACATGCAATCTGCTGCCCCATTCCAATATTCGGTGCTTTGTATCCAGCGTCAGCATCCAAACAGGCGTCGGATGATGTGGCAGCACTGGTTGGATTGTAGGTTCCAGCCAAACATGGGGATTGGCCTGTAGAGCCTGTTGTATCAACGTAATGACCTGTTGAAGCTGGTGTTTGCGATGAACGGCCGGATTGGCTCACATAGTAACCGAGGTCAGCATCCAGACAAGCAGATGCATCATCGGATGCTGATACTGGATTGTAGGTCCCAGCCAAGCAGGGTGTCTGCGAGGTGGCTGCTGCGGTATCAACGTAGTAGCCAGGGGATGCTGCGGTCTGCGACGAGCGACCGGATTGGCTCACGTAGTAGCCGGGGTCGGCATCCAAACAAGCAGATGCTTCGGTAGAGGCGCTTGCTGGATTGTACGTTCCGGGGGAGCAGGCGATTTGTGCGGTTGCGCCGGTAGTGTCAACATAGTATCCAGGCGATGCTGCAGTCTGGGATGAGCGGCCTTGTTGAGGCACATAGTATCCCAGATCAGCATCCATGCAAGCAGACGAATCCGTAGAGGTTGAGTTGGGGTTGTAGGTTCCAGCCAAACATGGGGTCTGCGAAGTGGCTGCTGTAGAATCGACATAGTAACCCGGTGAAGCAGGTGTCTGCGATGAGCGACCCGGTTGGGACACGTAGTGGCCTAAGTCGGCATCCAAGCAGGCGGAACTGCTGTTCGAACCTGTGTCTGGATTGTAAGTTCCAGCCAAGCAGGGTGTCTGCGAGGTGGCTGATGTAGAATCGACGTAGTATCCCGGTGAGGCGGGTGTCTGCGATGAGCGACCCGGTTGGCTCACGTAGTGCCCAAGATCTGCGGGCAAACATGCCGAACTGCTGTTAGAGGCGGAATTCGGGTTGTATGAACCCGCTAGGCAAGCTGTTTGACTGGCTGATGCATTGCTATCAACGTAGTAACCTGGTGATGCATCAATACAGGATGATTGTGCAGAATTCGGCTGATAGGTTCCAATTCCACATTCGGCTTGTGAGGTGGCATTTTCTGAATCTACGAAATGTCCTGGGTCTGCATCATCGCAAGATGATTGGGCGTGTGATGATTGATATTGACCGATTGTACACGATTCTTGTGCGGTTGCGCCTTCTTCTGGAACATAGTGCCCTGGGTCTGCATCGATGCAACTCTCTTGGCCTGTGCTCGGTTGATAGGTGCCTGCAGCACATCGAAGTTGGATAATGGCACCAGATGGTGCATAATATCCAGCATCTGCTTCTTGGCACGAATATCGGCCATAGAATCCGGGATTGCAAGATTCAGAGCGAGCAGGGTTGTTCGGGAATTGATCGTCTGGCGTAGGAATACCATCGCCATCTTCATCGTTGGCAATGTGGGTGTCATAGATGTCGACAATACCGTCGTTGTCTCGATCACGATCATCCAATGCTACAGTGATTGAACCGATAGCAGACCCCGGTGAATTGGTACTTGAGGTGCTTCCGTCGCCCAATTGGCCCGCGTTATTTCCACCCCAGCAGTGTACTGAACCATCGTTGATTATTGCACAGGAATGGTGGTCGCCCGTTACCATCCCAACAACATTGGATAATGAATCGACATGGACTGGGATTTGTGAATTGGAATTCGCTCCATTGCCCAATTGACCAAACATATTGTTGCCCCAGCACATTGCTGTTCCATTGTCTAAAATGGCACAAGTGTGGCGATCTCCAGTCGAGAGGGTTGTGACTCCTGTGCCAATTGCAATCGAGGTTGGCGAAGATTGGCTGACGAGTGTGCCATCGCCTAACTGACCGCGATCATTCCAACCCCAACATGAGATTGTTTCGTCGAGGAGGACTGCACAGGTGTGCTGTTGACCTGTATTGACTGCGACGGGTGTGTCATTACCACCTGGGGTAAAGGTGACCGTTGTTGGTGAATTCGCGTTGTTGGTGGTTCCATCTCCAAGTTGACCCTCGTTGTTGTGCCCCCAACATTTCAGGGACCTGTCATCGAGAAGAGCGCAGGAATGTGATTCACCCAATGTGATTGCGACAGCGCTGCGGTCTTGTCCCAAATCCACACTCGTGGGAGTGTTGCGCTGTGTGTTTGTTCCATCGCCGATTTGGCCATGGATGTTGTACCCCCAACAGGAAACGCTTGCGTCTTGAAGGATGGCGCAAGTGTGAGTCTTGCCAACTGCAATCATCACGGCGCTGTTGTTTTCACCGAGATCGACGCCTACTGGCGATGATTGTGAAGTGTTCGTTCCATCGCCCAACTGGCCGTATGCATTGTCACCCCAGCACTGTACGGAACCATCGTTCAATACTGCACAAGTGTGGTATTGGCTTGACGATACACTGACTGGATACAATGTTGTGATGCCGCCAGGATTCACGAATGATACGGGCACTGGTGTGGATGATGCGACGGTGTTACCTGTTCCTAATTGGCCGAACGTATTGGACCCCCAACAGGACATGTTGCCATCATCGAGAATGGCGCATGTGTGCTCCGAGCCGGCTGCGATTGAGTCGTGGGTGAAGATTGACCCAGATTGGAAACCGGGATCGTTTGCTGGGCTTGTGCCGCTGCTTTTGTCAAAATCGAATCGATCGTTTTCTGAAATCTGTCCGCTGAAAATCGCAAGGCAAGAGACGAGAATCAACAAACCTGTCAATGTCAGTGATTGGCAAACCCTAGTGGTTGTCATATCCTCGCGGAAGATGTGGCGATTAAAATAACACCGCCTACGGCGGTGAATGCTCAATCACCGTCAAACATGTCCAATGTGGATGCGAGGGCTGTAATTTCAGCGCGCATCTTTTCCTTCTCACGAGCACCCAAAGAGGTGTCCGAAATTTGGTTTTCCAACCACTCTATTTCAGCCTTAATGGACTCCCTTTCCTCTCGATGGATTTCATCCGCTCTCGCCATTTGTAGGCGCGCAGTTTGCTGTCTGGCAGCCTTTCTTCGGGCCTTTAATTCGTAACTTCCACCGCGACCGAGGGAGCCAGATGGTTGAGACTTGAGTTCAATATTCACCGGATATGGGATGACGATGCCTTCGTCTCTAAACCGATCTGTCATTTTCTGCATAATCCAGTCGCGAGCTGGCCATTCATCAGAATAATCAGAAATCCACGTGTACAAACGGAAGTCGATCGAATAATCTCCCAAACTGATGATTAGGGCTCGGGATTTTGGTGTGTCGAGAGTGTATGGACAACTCTGTGCAACCTCGTTCAAGACCTGCTTAACGTGGGGCGGATCTTCATCGTAAGCAACCGAGACATCAATGAGCAAGTTGATGCGTTTTGGGACACCGTCTCCACCACCTCTTGCCTTGTTCAGAATAGTACTCGAGACCAGCGTGTTGTTGGGGATGATCACCAACTCTTCCGACCATGTCAAAACCTTGGTCGACAGAATTCCTGTGGAGATAACCTTGCCTTCAATTTCGTCAACTTGAATTCGGTCTCCTACATCGAATGGACGATCCATTGCGAGCAAGAATGAATTCAGAATGTTACCCAATGTTTGTTGCAAAGCCAAACCTGCAATCAGTGAGAAAACGGCCATCGAGGCGAGAAGACCCATCAATTCCAATTGCAATTCATCCAATACCAAATACAGACCAAATGCCCAAACTAGAATTCTGGAAAATCCACTAACAAAATGGTTCCTTCCAGTGACAGCTACACCCTGGCTGTTTGAGTTGATCCATGTCATGAAAGGTGGTGTAATCACTCGGATGGTGCTGCTAACCATACTGGTGAAAATGAGGATGTATGCAGCGTTTACAAAGTGGAAAATAGCGTCCATCGCAGATGGAGAAAGCCAAGCGAATGAACCGTTGATACACAGCACAGCACAGAAAGCAAGGGTTCGTGATGAAAGTGGATGGAACAAATCGTTGTCCCATCCGACCTTGGTTTTGTTGACAAAATCTCCAAATTTCTTGAGGACTACAAATTTAGTAAATCCAAAAAGCGCTAGACTGAGACCAATACAAATACCAATTTTCCCATAAATTGGCAGGGCATTTACCCAATCTTGAACCGTAGATATTTCGTCAAAAAGTTGCTGCAAAGTGGCCCACCCCCTTGTGTTTTGCGAGCATTCGGCAGCACCAATCACTCAAAGGTGTTGTGATTGCAATTTTCACGTTGCGGTAAAGAAGGTACCAAGGGTGACATCCAACAAAAACCCAGTAAGAACGCTGGTGATTGCAGCCACCCACATCATTGTCGAAACCTGTCCGAGAGCCAATGTGATACCACCACCTCGCAATCGGGATGCAACGGATGAGAGAATGAATACCATGAATACGATCAAAATTGAGGTGACGATTTTGAATAACGCAATATTGGATTCAACCCCTCCGGCATCTTCGAGGACGGGCAGGCCGAGGCCGCCTGCATTGGTCGTGATATCTCCAAAGTCCATGCTTTCCATTCCCTGAGCAACTCCCGCGACGTTAGAACCCAATTGGAACACGACTGCAATCGCAATATTGAACGAAACGATTGTGGCCACCAATAGGCCGTATGCAACGCCGTTCATTGTGCTGGCAGACAAAGCCCTACGGCGACGCAAGGATAGAAGATTCGTGGTATTTTGACTGACTAAATCCGCAACCGCTGCTG
>CALCEF010000212.1 GCA_937901365.1 uncultured euryarchaeote
CAAGGCAGGATTCCATTCCATCATGATCGAAATTCAATCGCTCAAGTGCTTTCGGGCCGAAAGCCCTGAATCCACTCTGTGTATCTCTGATGTTGAGGTCGCTTCCGAGGTTGGATGCAGCGGTAATCACCTTGATTCCAAGGGCGCGATATGTTGGCATACTCTCAGCCCCACCTCCTGCTACAAAACGAGAGCCGATGACCACATCCGCTTCTCCTGAGAGAATGGGTGCGAGAAGGGTCGGAATATCGCTAGCATCGTGTTGACCATCACTGTCGAGGATAACAAGCGCGCGAGAACGACGCTCCTTTGCCGTGTCAAAAATGGTCTTGAGTGCTCCACCATAGCCTCGATTTGCTCTGTGGTGATGCACGGTCGCACCCAAAGAGCGCGCAATTCGAGAAGATGAGTCGGATGATCCATCATCGACACAGAGTACTTCGTCGACTTGTGGTTTGCAGGAAAGGACGACGCTTCCGACGGTTTCCTCTTCATTGAAAACCGGCATGCCAGCGATGACAGGACCATCCCAGACGATGGGTTCGATGACCTCCTCGGGTACATCTTCCATGCATATTGGGCTCGGTGGAACGCATTTCAACGCTTCCCCAAAAATCTCGCCCTACGGGCGAATCAGCGAGGTGCCGCCGGGGACGGGCCCCGGCGACGTTTCCGCTCAGTCAAAGATCAGTTGACTCACAGTGGTGACTGCTCGATCTCCATCGATGACCTTACGAATTGCATCGAGACTGATGACCAGTGGCACATATGTTTGCCCGTCTGCGGTCGTATACGTCTCACAATCTCCGAAGGCATTGGTATTGATTGAGAGCTTTACAGCCCCACCTGCATTGCTTCGTCGGACATAACCAACTAGCAGACTTGGCATCACACCAACCTCTTCATTTTCGTTCACTTGCTTGCTATTTTCTGTATTTTCATTTGCCATATTTTCAACTCCAGTCCCGCGGCTTTGGGGACAGGAAGTCGACTGAGAGGCGGCAGACCACATCAATTTCGATAAGGGTGGAAAAATATTGAAACTAATTCACTCCGCAAAGCGGAGGGAAAGTGAATAAAATTGAACATTCCAGAAAACGTGGCATTGAAGAACAACTCCCCTGTCGCCGGCATGATGAATGTCCTCGTGACCGGAGGTGCCGGATTCATTGGTTCACACCTCGTCGACCGCTTGGTTGCCCGGGGAGACAGCGTCACAGTATACGATAACATGAGCAGCGGGCGGGAAGAATTCCTTGCACATCATGGCGATTCAATCCACTTCATAGAAGGCGATCTTCTCGACCTCGATGCAGTCAAAGCAGCGATGGACGGAATCGACCTCGTTTTCCATCTTGCAGCCAACCCTGACATTCGCTTGGGTACACGCGTCACAGACACTGATCTGAAGCAAGGAACCGTTGCAACATACAACGTTCTAGAAGCCATGCGCTGCGCTGGTGTGAAAAACATCGCATTCTCGAGCAGTAGCGTGGTCTATGGAGAGGCATCGGAGATGCCAACCCCTGAATCATACGGTCCTTTGTTCCCCATCAGTTTGTATGGTGCGAGCAAATTGGGATCCGAAGCACTGATTACCAGTTGGGTGGGTACTTTCGGACTCAAAGCCTGGCTATTCCGCTTCGCCAACATCGTAGGCGCGCGCGGGACACATGGAGTCATCTTCGATTTCATCCACAAACTCAAGGCAGATCCATCCCGACTAGAAGTGCTTGGAAACGGTCGTCAAGAAAAATCGTACATGGAGGTCATTGATTGCGCACGCGCGATGGTCCATTTGACCGAGACCACCGACGAGCAAGTGAATTGCTTCAATCTGGGCACCGATGACACCTGTAGCGTTCGTCGAATCGCCGAGATTGTCGTCGAAGAAACCGGCTTTGAAAATGTCAGCATCGAATACACGGGTGGTGACCGAGGTTGGGCAGGAGATGTGCCCAAGACAATGCTTGACCCAACCGCTCTTTTCGCCACAGGGTTTGAACCGAAGTTCAACTCTGAGGAATCTATACGACACACCGCTTCCACATTGATTCAGGAGATAGGATTGTAATGCAAACAACACGAAGGAACACGAAATCGCTAGTTAACGACGAGAATGCAGACGCCCGCGTCAATTCATTCTTCACAATCTCTGCAATTCTGACTGCAGTACTCATCATTGTCTGGACTTTGGCCCCACCCGCCGACATCGGTGTTGACGAGGGACAATTGGCTCCCGATATTGTTGCTCAGGCGCATGATAATGGAAATTGGTACGATTTCCGATTGTATGATTTCATCAACCACTCTTGGGAACAAGGAGAGCCAGGGACATTCATTTTCCTGCAATTCATGGATACAGATTGCCCACACTGTTGGGAAGATGCTCCTGCAATGGAATCTCTACATTCAGAGTACGGTACAATCGTGCAATTTGTCACGGTCTCAGTGGGCATGCTCAAGACCACTCACAGCCGGGCAGAAACGGTCGCCTTCCAAGAGAAAGGCGATTATGACGGCTGCTATCAGGACAGCCGGAATTGCAATGGTCGGACTGGTGGGCCACACAATTGGCCATATGTCGATGATATCAATCTGCGAGCCTTCAATGACTACAACCCACCCGGAGTTCCATTCCATCTGCTTCTGTCCCCCGATGGAATCGTTGTTTGGAACAGTGCGCTTCACAGCAAGCACGGAGATCCATTGCTCGAACCGAGTGATGCCATAGCATACCACTTATCGGAGAGTGCTTGAATGAGTGACCCCCTGATGGAGCACGGCCCCTTGGTCACCTTCTTGGCGGTCATGGCAATCGGTGGTGTAATCGCGAGTAACGTGAAGATTTCACAGCTTGAAGAGATGAGCCAGATTCGTCGCCGTCTACTCGGCCTTTTCATCATCGAGATGGGTGGTTTGGCCGCAAGTGCCTGGACCTGGATGATTCACAATGAGATGATCACAGGTGGATCTCAATATTGTGCTGCTGAAGGAATCGTTCAATGCGGCTCTGTAATCGGCGACCCGGTATACTCAGAATTCTTCGGTGTTCCATGGGGCGTTGTAGGCATCATGGCCTTCGCGGTCTTGGGTTGGATCACACTCGCCATTTTCATGGATATGAAAGCCGATTGGGCCAAATCATACGTGGACTACGCTTGGTGGCTGAGCCTCCCTAGCATCCCTGGAATCATTTGGCTGGTCATCGTTGAACTCACACTTGTTGAGGGCGCACCCCACATCTGCCCGTATTGTACGAGCGTCCACATCGCCCTGATCGCCTGCATGTATATTCTCTACAAGATTCGTTCCGAACGTGACGCAGGAAACTGGGACGTGACGCAAAAGTTGTCCAAAGCTGAACTACTGGCAAAGGCTCGCAAGAAGTGATTACGGCTGGTAGGTGCCACCGATCTCGAATAATGCGACATCGGTTCGCATGTCAACGGGTTCCATTCTGACCACCGTCACATCTAGGCGAGCCTCGGAAGCATATTGCGCGCGTAGGATATCGTAGAGGCGACCTTGGACATCTGCCATCTGTGCCCCTCTAAGAATCGTCACCATGCGAACCGGATTCTCATCTGGAAACTCGACGATATACTCGACAAGCCATTCTCGATCTGCTTGTGCGCCCCCTAGGCGCTCTTCTTCTCTTTCTTCAGGGATGTACGCCATCACTGTATTATTTGCACTGAGAGACTATGAATGCTTCGCAGCAACACGGTTGAACAGAAAAACGAGGGTATGATATAGGACCATATCAATGGGTTTCGTCGCGGCGCAAGATTGCGCTAGAACCAGCCAGTGCCACAAGCAGCAATAATAGCGCTAAATCACTGTAAATTTCCGCTTTTCGGGGCATTTCTTCATTTGAGATTCTGATTACGCCCCGAACCTCTCCATTTTCTTCGATAACCGTCACAAA
>CALCEF010000213.1 GCA_937901365.1 uncultured euryarchaeote
CTCAGCGATTTCAATTGGCGGCCCACATTTCGATCTTCAGCGTCAAATCCTTCAGGGCACGAACCCGACAACAATACTGCCGTGTTGGCATCGTTGTAGAATGCGTTCGCGAAGGCAGATACTGGATGTTCTGGATTTCTAGGCACTCCTGGGTACTTGTTCGCGGGTTTACCCGATTTGCTAATCGCTTCAACCGTTGAATTGACTTCAGCCGGTTCGACCAAATGCGTGAGGATCCCAAGAGCATCGGCGGTTTTTGAGTCTACGAAATTTCCAGCAAGAACTGCCCACCTAGCTGCTTCGATTCCACAAATGCGGACCGTGCGTTGTGTGCCACCCAATCCTGGATAGATTCCAATACTGGTTTCGGGGAAGCGGAATTGGCTGCGACGGGTACCGACGCGGAAATCACAAGCCAAAGCCAGTTCAAGTCCCCCGCCGAGTGCCAAACCGGTCGTCAGAGCAATTGTCGTCTTCGAACTATTCTCCAACTTGTTTAGGACATCATGACCATTGGCGGTGAACTCATAAATTTCAGGGAATGAATTGGCGCGAATTTTGTCGACAAAGAACTTCACATCCGCTCCTGCAACGAAGGCTTTCCCGGCCCCTTCAAGCACGATGGTTGTCACAGACGAATCAGAGTTTAAGTCATCCAAAACGGCCCCCAATTGGGCGACCAGCGTCTCATTGAGGGCATTCATCGCTTCGGGCCGATTGAGCCGTACGGTCGCAATGCCACCTGTTTGGACCACATCGACGAAGTTGAATTCCCAACCATGGCCCGTTTCTGCCTTCATTGCGAAAAATGGCGGCAGATCAAATTCAGCAAGTTCAGCATATGCATTCGCCATTCGATATGCTTCAGAGAGGCCTAGTGAATTCATGATTTCAAAGGGCCCGTTCATCCAACGAAGACCGACCTTTGCACCTCGATCTACATCCTCCATCGAGCAGATTTCCTCGGCAACAATTTGCGAAGCAACAGCAAACACTTGTCCAAGCAGGCGCTCAGAGATGATTTTGGCCGCTTCTGTATCACACTCAGTATCCTCATCAATTTCCCACATCGCACCTGCATCGACGAGTTCTTGCAAACTCTTGGCACCCGTATATCGTGGCGTGTCCAGTTGTTCTGCAAGATAATTGGTCGAATGAAGAGCGATGGGCGGCCCTGTCAGGTTCATCAACGCGAAAGGACCCATACCAATGTCAAACGCTGCGCATGCTACAGCATCGATTTGGGCCGTGGTGCCCACGCCCTCTTCTAGGAGTAAACAGGCTTCGTTGAGCCAAGGTACGAAGAATCGGTTGACAACAAATCCAGGTCGGTCTTTGCAAACGATGACCACCTTTCCAAGCATCTTGCAGTACTGCTCGACGCGAGCAATTGTTTCATCGCTAGACAACTCCGAAGGAATCACTTCGACCAATCGGTTTTTTGCGGGATGATAGAAGAAATGCAAACCGACAAATCGATCGGGGCGCGCAGTTGCTTCAGCCAAAGCATTGACACTGAGAGATGATGTGTTGGATGCAAGGATCGTATCCTCACCACAGGCTTCGTCTAGTGTATTGAATACCGCAGTTTTGATGTCAAAATCTTCGAAAACTGCTTCGATGACCAAATCGGTATCCGCAGCGACATTTTCGACGCCGACAACCCCAGTAATACGGTCCTGAATCTCCTCGACCTGCGCTTCTGAGAAAATACGGCGTTCGACCGCTTCACCCAATAGCTTTGCAATCGTGCTTTGTCCTCGGTCGACCCATTGCTGTTCACGGTCGACCATTTGTACGGGAAATTGCTCTTGTGCGGTCTTTTGAGCGATTCCGCTACCCATGTTTCCTGCACCGACAATTGCGACGGTCTCAATCGGCTTCATGGCCGTTCGACCCAAATACGCTTCATGAATTCAACGGAGGAGCCGAGAGGGATGAAGCATCAGATTCAACACCCCCTTCTTGTCGTAGGTGCCCACATGGTCTCGGAGTCCGACTTCATCGCCGCCTTCCAAGCATATCACGATGCATTGCAAGACCCAGCAGCAAAAGTCGAGTCGATCCGACCCCTCGTCAACGAGCATTTGGAGCAACTCATCGGCCGTTTACCGGGTGCTACAGTTCAAAATGCTGCTCGGCAACGAGCGATGACCGAGTTGGATCGAATTGAAGATATGGCCAAGGAAAAGGCGGTCGAAGTAGCCGCTGAAGTCGAGAAAGCGGAAACCGAAGTACGGGAAAAAGTAGCAGAAGTAACCGCCCGCCCAACCGTTTTTGTTGAACCAGAAAATCCAGAGGTAGGATCTGCTTTTACGGTCGGTTTTTCTGGTAGTTCAGGAGATCCACACGCATGGATTGGAATCTATTCAGCAGGGGCATCCCATGCTGAGCATGGCAGTAACTGGTTGTATGTGGGGGGCACCCAACAACCAAGAGAAGGAAAAGTTGCAGGGTCTGTCACATTTATTGGAGATCAGTACGTTGCTGGTGATTACGAGGCTCGTTTGTTTAGAAATAATGGCCATGAATTGATGGCTTCGATCTCATTTACAATTTCGGCTCAACCCGAACCAGAACCGGAGCCAGAGCCTGAACCTGAGCCTGAACCTGATGAGCCAGCAGACGCTTTGATGGAAGCGTTCAGCGTTTTTGACCGAGATGGAAACGGCGTAATCGACATCGATGAATTGCGCCACATGATGGTCGCATTGGGTGAAAACCTGTCAGAGGATGAAATTCGAGCGACCCTCGCAGAAGCTGATGCAGATGGTGATGGGGTCATTAATTTCGAGGAATTCAAGGTCATCATGCTCATGGATCGAAGTGGTCCGGAGGCCGTGGAAGCAGAACCTGAAGAAGAGCCTGAACCCGAGCCCGAAGCAGAACCTGAACCCGAAGAAGAACCCGAGGTAATCACCGCCTCATCGGGCCTAAGCATTGCCGACGTATCTGATCACTTAGACACACTCAAATTGTTTGGTGATAAGCGCCGATACATCGAAAGTTTGAGTGATGAAGTATTCGATTTCACTCTCAAAATTGAGAAGATGGAGAAAACCATTGGGATCGGTTTGGCCGATGAATTCCGAGGGGGGGAGACCTGCATAGGTACCGTCGACGAAATCGGTGTTGGAGTACGAATGCCGAACACCATGGATTTGCACGTCGGAAAAGAGGTCTTTGTCGAAGCCAAATTGCTTGAATATAGATCTGTTGTCAAGCGATTCGAATTTGAACATCTCTGAATGTTAAATTCAGATTGTCAAATCAATGTACCAACTGGCATTATAATCACCCCTTGATTCGCGAAATCATGCGGCTGCGTGCAATCGTATTGAGTCTCTTATTGTTGGCCCTTTCAGGAGCCAATCTTGTTGATGCCAATTCAAGTGGAAAGTATCAGAGTGCATCCGGTTGTAGTTGCCATTATGGTGGAAGCGCAACGGTTTCTATGTCAGGTCAACCAGCAACATACACTGCTGGCCAAACCTATACTCTTTCGATATCAGTTAGTGGTGGCGTTTCAGGTAGTGCTGGAGGATTCAGCCTTGAAGTGGATAAAGGAACTCTATCCACTGGCGGCGTTGGAATCATGGCGGTCAAGGTGAATGCTGCGGGCAATAGCGCCACTCATACGACCTCAAGTTACAGGAGTTGGAGTGTAGATTGGACCGCGCCTTCATCGGGTTCGGGAACCACCTCATTCGCCCTTGCTGGACTTACTGCGAATGGAAATAATGCAAACACTGGAGACGCACATGGAACAGCAACTTTTCAGGTGCCAGAAGGCGGAAGTCCACCTCCAAACAACCCTCCTTCCGCCTCCAATTTACAATTGACACCATCCAATCCAACCGTCTTGACCGGATTGGCATTGTCCTACTCATACAATGATGCAGATGGAGATGCAGAATCAGGCACAACGATACGTTGGTACAATAACGGCACATTGGATTCCTCAAAGGACGACCAGATGTCGATATCAGTGGTCAAGGGAGATTCTTGGTCCGTCGAAGTCACCCCCTCTGATGGACAGGACGCAGGTACCATGGTCAGTGCCGGCCCCGTCATTGTTGGCAATGCTCCCCCACAGGCCCAAAGTGTGCAGTTGACACCAACAAGTCCCGACGAAACCAGTACATTGAGCGCCTCTTACCAATACAGTGACCCCGATCAAGATCCTGAATCGGGCACATCGATTGTGTGGTATTTAGATGGAACTCGAGTTGCAGAATTGGATGATGCATCAGCCGTCTCCAGCCTCATGACCCGTTCAGGCGATCAATGGCACTTCGCTGTGACACCGCACGACGGTAGTGATGCAGGTACTGAAGTTTTGAGCAACATGGTTGTCATCGGTTCATCGAATAATGCTCCAATTGTCTCTTCAGCTCTCATTGGACCGAGTTCACCCGCAACAGACGCTGATTTAGATGCGGTGTGGACCTTTGTAGATACAGACGATGGCGATACTCAATTGGACTTTGAAATAGAGTGGTACAGAGATGGAGTTCATGTTCCTGAGTATGATGACCTAGACCAACTACCACATACAGCCACCTCCAGAGGGGAGGTTTGGCATTACACTGTAATCGTGTCAGATGGAATCGATTGGAGCAATCTTACATCTTCTCAGAGCGTGACCATCATCAATACCGCACCCATGGTTACCGATGTTTTGCTCAGCCCTGAAAATCCAACCTCTTCTGACGACATTAGCATCTTTGCCAATTATAGTGACCTTGATGGTGATGTCGAAGCCAATCCGACCGTACGATGGTATCGTGATGGACAATTGCAAAGTCAATTGGCGAACAATCTGGTGATTTCTGCTTCAGAAACGAATCGCGGCGAAGTCTGGATGGCACGATACACACCGAATGATGGAACTTCAATGGGTTCAGAAACCCAATCCACTACCGTCACAATTGGAAACTCATTGCCGGGAATATCTTCGATTTCATTGACTGAAGATCCAACCGCACTCTCCCCACTCGATCTCATTCTTGGAGGGCTGCCCTATGATACTGACAACGATGAAATTGCATTGCACATCCAATGGATGAGAGATGGCTTCCACGTGAGTGCACTTGACAATGCCACATCGGTTTCAACCGAATGGCTGGCTGTTGGGCAATCTTGGACAGTTTCTTTGCAGATTTCCGATGGATTTGGAATCAGTCCAAAAATCACAAGTGAAGATGCAGTGATTGTCAATCTAATGCCCACAGCACAATTTGCTGTTGGTGAAACGGTGCTCATTGAAGCCATGACCAATTTCGATGCATCACTTTCATCAGATTCAGATGGCGAAATTGTGGCTTGGTTTTGGAACATTGGCACCGATTCCTATGTCGGTGAAGAAATTTCTGTAATTCTCACAGATCCTAACACAGTGGTCAATCTCACTGTCATTGACTCAAATGGTGGTTCAAGTAGTGTTGAACAGATTGTTGCTGCGGCTTGGGGGCCTGTAGCTTCTAATCTAGAAGCCAGCGTATCAAATGGTGATGTTAACCTCAATTGGGATTGGGAAGGGGATGAGACCACATTTACCGTATGGCGAACCCATGAACCCATTTTCCATTCTAGTGGCCTACTAGAAATTGAATCCGTGGGCCAAACCAATGCCACATCTTGGTCAGAACCATTGCATCTTGTTGGCACTTACCACTACACTGTCACCGCAGATGTTGGTGAGGTTCACAATCCACGTATCTCTAGCAATACGGTGAGTATTGCTTTGGAAGTCTCACAAATGCCTGAGATCGACCCTGCTGGAGACAGTTCGCTTGGAACTACGCTGACTTCGATGTTTGCCTTTTTGCTGATTTTTTGTGCGTTGGCAACCGCGCTTCTTGAACGCTTTCTAGGGAGGGGTGCCTAATGCGTCGCGCAATCATACTCACCAGTCTATTGCTACTGGTTTTGTGCGTCCAACCCCTTTCAGCAAATCCTGGTGGAACCGGTGATGGCAATCGTGATGCAGCATGTGGAGGTTCTTGCCATGGTGACCCTGGACTGTCAGAGCCATCATCGGCCGTGCTATCGTTCTCACAAGATAGAGATGCAGCCTACGTGGGTGGCCCGATTTCAATCAGCGTGACCGCAACGGACATGGAATTATCCAGTCGTTCGATGGTGGGCATGTTCCTACTGAGTGGCACGCATGGTGTCGCGGACACACCACAAGATGATGGTTGGACAATTCTATCAAACGGTGAAGGTGGTTCAACAAATTACGTAGAGACATACGCTCAAGATTCAAACACGGGTGCGACCATCACGTGGAGTTTACTCGCACCAGTCAATGAAGGCACCTACGAATTCTATGCTGCCATTCATCATGGTGGTGGCGGCTCTGCTCGCATGAAAATTTCATCTGTCCACAACGTAACGGTAGGCCCCATCCCCGACAATCTACCACAAATGCTTCCATGGGATGCAATGACATCTCGTTCACTGGGTGAGGAATCAGTGCTTTCAATGCCCGTTGTCAATGCAACCGCCGTCACTCTAGAGTATCGAATTGGCGAGGGTCCAATCGCGTCAATCAGCGCGCAGATGGAAGGCGAAGCGTGGGTTGTCACACTTCCAGCGGCCCTTTCAGACATCCCACTCTCGTACCGAGTGGTGATGAGCAACGATGAATTTACAGAAACAACAGGATGGATTTCTGTGGCCAATAATGTCGAGGGATATACCGCAGATATTTTCGCAGTCCGCCTTCAATCGATGGCGTTGATGTTGGGCAGCCTTGCATTGTGCATCTCAATTCAACGACGCATGGCACGTAACTCAAACAGTGCAATCGTTGAACCAGAAGCGGCTCTCATCTCGCCAGATCAAACTAGCATGGTTGTTCCATCGATGGCTGCGCTAGAGGTAGAGATACCACAAATGGAGCCCGTGTCATTGTCACTTGATGACCCAAGGCGCCCCCCAGGTTGGACCGATGAGCAATGGCTGCATTACGGACCGGATCACATCAAGCAAAATCATGGAGGTGGTTTCTGATGGTTGCCGCAGCTACATTGCATGCATTCAGTACTGAAATGTTGGTCGGTTCGATGACCTTCTCAGTGGTTGCCACCGTGTTGTGCTTCGCCGAATCCATGTTTGAAAAAGTCGGTGAGCGTGCACAAAAAGGACTGGATCACGCCGCATATTTCGCTGCGATATTTGCTCTATGTTGCATTCCAATTGTGGCCATTACTGGAAATGCTGCAGGCGATGCGGCGTCCTCTCCCGTTCTGGTCAACAAGATGCTTCTGTCCGGGCTTTGCCTTGGCCTTTGGATTGGTGTAATCCTCGGCCGAAAGACATGGGGGCCTGAGATGTGGTCAAACCGAAAAATGGGCCTTGTTCACACAGGTTTTGTTTGCGCTGGATACACGACTGCAGCCATGTTGGGTTCAATTGGTAGCGTTATGACACGTGGAGAAACCGTTGGAGATTTGTTTGGAATCTGGCCACACTTTGACAATGCACCATCCATTTCATTCGGCCTTTCAATGGTGCTATTTGTCCTTTCATTGACTGCACTATTGGTTGTGATTTTCGTGCAACCCAAGAGCGAAGTAGAACTTAATCTCTGATTTTTGAGATGATTTGATTCAATGCATCCGCTTGATCTTCAGGGCGCAAACCGATTTTCGCGATATTTTCCTGCCCCGCATTAGACCACGCCTTCCTGGTTTCAGAATCTCGAGCCTGCTCTAGAGCAGTGTGCCAGGCACTCCAGTCACCGCGGGGCAAGAGGCGCCCTGAAACTCCATCTTCAACGGTGTACTTGTAGCCTCCTTCATCGACCATGATGGCCGGTGTCCCCGCTGCTTGAGCTTCGATTGGCGTTAGCCCAAATGGCTCTCCGTGTGCGAGAGAAACAACAGCGAGAGAGCGCTTGATGAGATTGACGAGATCGTCCTGAGAAAGTCGTGGTTCGATAATGAGATTGACATTGTTTTTCTTGGCGTATGCTTCCAGTGTTTCGAGGTCTTCGGATGAACCACCCCCGACATGATGGTACGTCAATCCGGTTCCAACCAGCATATCGATGGTGTCCATGGTACCTTTGACGTACGAAGCATTCCCAATGGCGACCACCCGGTCTTCAGTTGCAGGGCAATCACCGGCCCACACGTCCAGATTGACCGACGGCCAAAGTAGTCCAGCCTTTTCACCGTATACAGTTTGAATTCGCTCTTGAATCCAAGGCGAATTCCCACTGATGGTGGCATTTGAACGATCGGCGAGGTCATGTGTCATCGAAAGGTCACGTCGCCGTTGCTTTCCGAGTAGAAATTTCGTCAATGCAAGGTTTTGCTTCGGCCTTCCATCCAGAGTCCGATGAAGGACATCTTCATGCAAACCTCTGTGAGGTTCCAAGCAATAATAGTGAACAGGGAGATCTTTTGGAATCAATTGGCTGAATTCCAAACTGCCTACACCACTGGTCA
>CALCEF010000214.1 GCA_937901365.1 uncultured euryarchaeote
GTGTCCACTATGCGGTGAAACAGTCAAGATGTGAGGATTTTTCATGTGCGGCATCATTGGTTACATCGGCGATCAACAGGCATCTCCCTTCCTTATTGATGGTCTCAGGCGACTTGAATATCGAGGATATGACTCATCTGGTATTGCAATAAAAAATGGGGAAATTTCAGTCCACAAGCGAACTGGTAAGGTCGCAGATTTAGAATCGATTATCCCGAAGAACATCGAAGGAACCTGCGGGATTGCCCACACCCGTTGGGCGACACATGGTGGCGTCACAGATGCCAATGCTCACCCGCATTGCTCAGCAGATGGAAAGATTGCTTTGGTTCACAATGGAATCATTGAGAATGCACGCGCGCTGCGAAATCGCTTGGAAAAAGAGGGTACAAAACTTCTCTCTGAAACAGATTCTGAGGCATTGGTCCATTTGATTCATCGTGAAGTTGAGAATGGTGCCAAACCATTGACTGCAGTCCGACGCACATTGAAACGTGCGAGGGGTACATGGGGTATTTGCGTTGTTTTCGAAGATCATGATATGATTATCTGCGCCCGAAACGGGTCACCATTGGTGATTGGTATTGGTGAAGGTGAAAATTGGATTGCCAGTGATACCCTTCCACTTCAAACTCTAACTCAACAGGTCATTCGATTGGAGGATGGGGATTTGGCTGTCGTCACATCAGATGGTATCAAAACCAGCAGATTTGATGGCCGCTCTACAGATTCGGAAGTGACAACACTGGACGATGATTGGGGCGAAGCAGAATTGGGTGATTTTCCCCATTTCATGCTCAAGGAAATTCACGAACAACCCGAGGCTCTTCGTCAATGCCTCACCGGTCGATTGGCGATTGCAGATGGTAACGCTCGCTTGGGCGGACTGGGATTATCGTCGAAAAAGTTGCAGAAAATACCTCACGTCCGTCTGTTAGGATGTGGAACAGCGTTGCATGCTGCACAAGTTGGCCGCTTAGCGATCGAAGAGTTGGCTAGAGTCCCAGCACTGGCACATGTCAGTAGTGAGTTCCGCCATAACAATCCGGTAATTGAAACCGATGCGATTCATTTTGCAGTAAGCCAATCCGGTGAAACTGCGGACACCCTCGCCGCAGTGAAGGAGATACAATTGAAGGGAGGCGAAGTTCGAGGTGTAATCAATGTCGTTGGGTCTACCATTGCGCGCCAGTGTGGTAAAGGCTGTTACATTCATTCAGGACCCGAACAATCTGTGGCTTCTACCAAGGCCTTCTCCAACATGGTCGCTGCATTGTCGATGTTCGCCATCCAAATTGGTCGTGCTCGAGCACTCTCAAGGGAGAAAGGGAAACGCTTGACAAAATCATTGCAAAAAGTCCCTCAATTGGTCGATGAATATCTTTCCAATCCAGGACCGATTGGCGAAGTTGTGGATTTGGTGAAGGACGCCAAGAGCGTGTTGTTCCTTGGCCGAGGAATTTCAGCACCAGTAGCCAGAGAAGGTGCCCTCAAGTTGATGGAAATTGCCTATATTCCCTGTTTGGCCTATCCAGCTGGTGAAATGAAACACGGACCAATTGCCCTTTTGGAAGAGGGTAGCCCCGTCATTGTCATTGCACCGAACGATTCTCTGAAGGACAAGACGATTTCAAGCATCCACGAGTGTCGTGCACGAGGTGCAAAAATCATCCTCATCCATGAAGAAGGCGATTCAATCTCTGTAGAGGGTGACATTTCGATTCCTGTTCCTGCAACGGAACCATTGTTTTCCCCGATGTTGACAGTGTTGCCAATGCAACTCATTGCATACCAAACTGCATTGGCATTGGGATGCGATGTAGATCGCCCTCGAAACTTGGCGAAATCCGTCACTGTCGAGTAGACTCAATGGATGGTAAATTTGCACATTGCAGGGTCCCAACGCCACGCGTGGTAGCCCAACGTGTGTGATGTATGTCGCATCTTGACAATAGCAATCTTTCGATTTATTTGGTCTCCACTCCTTTCCATTGTAAGATGAATGACACCATCTGAAAGGTAATCTTCAATCCCGAATTCTCCATATTGATTCTTCATCTCACCCATCATTTCGCAAATGATGAAGGTGGTCAGCCCTAGTCTTCGGCAGGCCTCAAAGAATCGGAATGTTTCATCGCGTGGATTTTCCATTTGTGTGAGCGTAAAGAATGCCCCCAGTGAATCGAAAACAAGCACTTCAAAACCAATACTTTCACGATAATTGGTCAGTTGTTTGATGAGTTGTCCCATCCAATCTACCTGATGAGCGGTTCCCGCATCGTGCAATTGGACACGCAAATCGGCCAGATCGATGATAGCGATATTGCTCCGAACACGAGGGTCGTCGACATTCATCCCCATGTTTGCCATGTGACCTGCTAGTGATTCCTTGGATTGCTCCAATGTCACGTAAATCCCCGAAGTTCGCCCTTCCAAAACAGCATTGTACAACATTGCAAA
>CALCEF010000215.1 GCA_937901365.1 uncultured euryarchaeote
ACCGAGATTCGCACAGCATTCCTCGCCAAGGTTGCAGATCAAGCATCCAAGGCCATCTCAGGTGATATGCCAGTGGTCATTTGTGGCCCCGGAATGGCACGAGAACAATTTGAAACGCTCCTCAAAGCGACCGGTGTCGGTCATCGAACGCTGAACATCGGCACCAGTATCGGTGGCCGTGCAGCCGCCAACGAAGTGATGCGCGAAGGTGGCGCAGATGTTGTATTGGGAGAATTTGCAATGGCAAAGCAGGTTCGACTGATCGAAGAGGGTTTGATTAGAATCTCAACCAATGGTGCGGTTGCATATGGTCGGAAGGAATTGGAAGAAGCTGTTGAGCAAGGAGCAGTGGAATCGTTGGTCATAGAGGCAGGAATGCTGAGAAGTGAGGATTTCTGGACCGATGCGGCATCTCAAGTTCGAGCGACGGGGGGTGAAGTGGTTCAAGCGAGCGCTGACCATGATGCTGGTGAGCAACTGATGGGCATGGGTGGTGCCATCGGATTGTTACGGTGGAAAATCGAATGATTATTCGTTGAATCCAGGATAATGTTCCTTGGTCATTTTCTCAGCGAGTTCGGGATCAAATCCTCTTGCAATCATTCCGCCATAATACGCGTGAGCAGGGTCTGAGTCCTCGTCTGGCATGGGTATAGCAGGCTCAGTGACTTGCTCGCCCATGACTGGGACTGGTGTCGAAACAGTGACTGCTGGCGCTGTGCTGTCATCCTTTAGAGTGAAACCCATAATGATTCCAACAATCAGAATACAACACCCACAGGGGAACAGGCAAGCTGAAGACATCGCAGCGAATATTCCACCAATCATTTCTGCAATTTCTTCATCATCGTAAACGACCCAAACCGGTTCACTGGATTCGATGGTCAAAGTACCAGACATGCAACCCCAACATGCGCGTCCGATTTTGACCAAATCTTTTCCATCAACTGTGCGCGTTTCACCAGAACCAACATTGCATTCACTATTCTCAGATCCAACTTCAAAGTAAAATCGATCTTCGTCGCTTGCATCCGTTGCGTACGATTGGTTTGTACCATAATTTTCCATGACCATTCCATCATGAATGGCTGTGATATTCACACTGTCACAGACATCCCACATTCCGTTTCCATCGACATCTTCGTATGTCCCTTCAACGAAAATGGTGAATCCCCAATCACCAAAATTGTCGTCATCATAAACTTGGACATCGCCACCATTTTGTCCTGAAATGACGTAGTTGACATCTTCTGCTTTTTCGCTGACATCAATCACACCAAAGGCAAACAGGATTACACACAAAGTTACAATCACTGCGCCAAGACCAGTCACCACTTTGGCGACAGGGTGCATGGAATCAACTGCCTAGGCAGATTTCAGGGCTGGAATCCAGGGTAGTGCTGTGCTGTGTATTGTGCTGCACTGGCTGCATCGTAACCCTGTGTGAGTAGACCGTTGTAGTACTCCTGAGCGGGGTTCGGTTCTGCAACTGGTGCGGCTACAACCGGTGCTGCGGCAACGGCGCGGCTGCAACAGGTGCAGCCATCGGATCCGCAGCAGCCACGGGTGCGGCCGCTGGCGCACCACCTCCCATCATGGGAACAGCGCCACCTGGTGCTCCAGCAACGGGTGCGCCCATGCCGACCATTCCACCGCCGCCACCTGCGACAACCACTGTCTGTGTCTTGTCGTTGATGGTCAAGCCGAGAATCAATCCGAGGAGAAGCAAACAGCAACCGCCAACGAAGAAGCAAGTTGAACCAAGCATGCTCCCAAGTCCACCGAGAGCTTCACCAACATCTTCGAGGGCTCCGACGAAAGCCTTGTCATCATATTGTACCCAGCATGCGGTAGCACAGGATACTGTAGCTGTACCATTGGTATAGCCCAAGGCTGAATTCCCGATTTGTACAAGGGTCTTGCCACCTTCTTCACGGCTATCCATATTCCAGTCCTCATCAGAGTCACAAACATACCAGAAGCTGTTTGAGGAGTCCTCGGCGTGTGTGGTTGTGAAATCTTGTGGGGGGTCTGCATTCCAGTCATATGGTTCACAGAAATCCCAAGTTCCATCGGCATTA
>CALCEF010000216.1 GCA_937901365.1 uncultured euryarchaeote
AAGTAAGATGGTTGAAATTGTTCGTGATATAGATGCAGAAATAGAACTGCAAAATGCCCTTGACCGAGGTGACAGAGTATGGGTGATTGGCGATGTGCATGGACACTCCGATGCACTGGAGAATTTGATTACAGAAATCAGTCCAAATCCTGGCGATCGAATCGTTTTGCTGGGTGATCTCATCGATCGTGGACCAGATTCGAGAATGGTGATTCGAATCGCCAAAGAAAGAGGTGACACCTTCGTGGTTCGGGGTAATCATGAATATTGGGCACTGCTGGGTTTTTCATCCGATGAAGGAGTCTCTTGGGAACCAAACCTAGATTGGCTGGTAAACGGAGGAAAGCAATGCCTCGATAGTTATGCGAATTCGGATAGTGAAATCAATGAACAGGATTGGATTCGTGATTTGGTTTGGATGTCTCAAATGCCTCACATACTGGTCTTAGATGATTGGATTCTCGTTCATGCCGGACTTGATCCCAAGAAATCATTGGAAGAACAAGAGGAGAAAGAGTTGCTATGGATTCGAGAGGAGTTTCACAACGCCAAGAAACCTGTTGACCACAGGCGCGCAGTGGTCATCGGCCATAGCATCACACATACTGTATTGGGTCAATCGATTGGCGATATAGGTCGAAGTGAGTATAGATTGCAGGACGAACGACCCCTATGGTTTGGAATTGACACTGGTGCTTGTGACTCTGCATCGGGTTGGTTGACTGCCATGGATCTGAATACTGGCGAATTGGTCCAAGCCAATGATGCCGGAGATACCAGAAGAAAAGGTCCGGCGTTCAAACGAACGTGACATTGCCGTGTTTGAGAACAAATTCACGCCCGAGTTCATCGAAGGTATCCAACAGGCTTTCGCTGAATCGAACCCGCCAGACTTCACCAGTGGCAAGCAAATCATTCTGAATACCCTGCAAGGTACCAGGTGCCGCACCACAGGCGATACAAGCACCATCCAAATTGAGAACCAAATCCACACCTTGATCATCTGCGGTAGCCTGTTCCACCTTCACACCACCCCCGTGACCTTCGAGGGCAGCTCGCACAATGCCCAATCTAGCGATGATGGCATGTACTAATTCATCGGAATCTAGCAAGTCCTTGAGAGCGGTTGCTCGCAATCGTGCATCTCGGACAGGATCAGCCACCTCCGCAATTCGCTTAGCGGCCTCAGATTCGAGGGAATCTGCAACTTCTTGGCGGTAAATGTCCGTGAGGTCATCCTCGCCCATACCGGTCGCAGTCTTGGCTGACTTCTAAGTCTGACCGCACCATAGGTGCGATAAATCGATGACCGCACGTTGATAAGGTGCATTCCAACGAGCCATGACCACGAGGATGCACCCAATGTCCGATAATGTGATTCTACGAATCAACAATTTACACGTCTCCATTGAAGATACCGCCATTTTGAATGGCATTGATTTGGAGATTAAAGCCGGTGAAGTTCATGCTCTGATGGGCCGTAATGGCAGTGGAAAATCAACACTTGCCAATGTCTTGATGGGGCACCCAACATACGAAATCACAGATGGCACGATCGAGTTTCTCGGTGAGGATTTAACAGAGATGGAGCCATGGGAAAGGGCCAGAGCTGGTGTCTTTCTTTCCTTCCAATATCCCCAGGCTGTCCCCGGCCTACAGGTTGGTAATTTCCTACGCAAATCGGTCCAAGCGATTCGAGGCGAGAATGCCCCCGGTGCACGTGATTTCAGAACCGAATTGAATACCGCGATGTCCGAACTGAATGTAGACAAACAATTCCTTGGACGATATGTCAATGACGGATTCAGTGGAGGCGAGAAGAAGCGATTTGAGATTCTTCAACTTCTCTTGAATCAACCACGCTTGGCCGTATTGGATGAAACCGATTCCGGCCTAGATATCGATGCGTTGCAAACGGTAGCAAAAGGAATCAATGCTTCAACGACATCTGAGTCGGGTTGCCTAATCATTACCCACTACCAAAGAATACTTGATCACGTTAAGCCCAGTCATGTCCACATCATGATTGACGGCAAGATTGTGAAGACTGGAGGCGCCGATTTGGCACTTGAAGTCGAAGCAAAGGGCTATGAGTGGCTAAGTGCAGAGAATGATTGAGGCGATAGTATGGCAGAAAATACAGATGCCCGAGATGCGGTCGGTGATTACCGCTATGGTTTCCATGACCCAGAGAATCACACCATCCGATTTGACAGTGGTTTGTCTGAGCAAGTTGTCCGAGATATTTCCGAACTCAAGAATGAACCTGAATGGATGACTGATATTCGAGTCAAGGCATTCCACCACTTCGCCGAGCGACCCATGCCGACGTGGGGCAACATGTCGATGCTTGAGGAAATTGATTTTGATGCGATTACATATTTCTTGAAATCGAGTAACCAAACCGAAAAGGATTGGGACGATGTTCCTGACGACATTCGCAACACGTTTGATCGGCTGGGCATTCCAGAGGCCGAACAAAAGTGGTTGTCTGGTGTGACTGCCCAATATGAGTCCGAAGCTGTTTACCACAGCATCCGTGAGGATTTAGAGGAACAAGGAGTGATTTTCCTCGACATGGATACGGGCCTCAAAGAATATCCTGAACTGGTCAAGAAGTGGTTCTGCACAGTGGTCCCATACGCCGACAATAAATTCAGCGCATTGAACACGGCTGTTTGGTCGGGTGGCTCTTTCATCTACGTCCCAAAGGGCGTTCATGTCGAGATGCCAGTCCAAGCATATTTCCGAATCAACGCCAAGAACATGGGACAGTTTGAGCGGACCCTCATCATCGCTGACGAAGGGTCCTCAATCCACTATGTCGAAGGATGCACTGCCCCAACCTATTCCACCGATTCTCTACATTCGGCTGTGGTTGAACTGATTGCGCTTCCTGGTGCACACATCCGCTATTCAACAGTACAGAACTGGAGCGCGAATGTCTACAACTTGGTCACCAAGCGAGCGATTGCTCACGAAAATGCAACTGTAGAGTGGGTCGATGGAAACATCGGATCCAAGTTGACGATGAAGTACCCGGCAGTCATTCTCAAGGGAGAAGGTGCACATGCAGAAGTCATCTCAGTCGCCTATTCAGGCAAAGGCCAACATCAGGATGCGGGCGCGAAGATTCACCACCTCGCTTCAAACACCACGAGCAAGATTTTGTCCAAGTCCATCTCCAAGGATGGAGGACGGGGCTCATACCGTGGCATGGTCCAAGTTGCAAAGAAGGCTGAGAACTGCAAAGTCAACGTCGTTTGTGACGCACTGATTCTCGATGAAAATTCTCGAAGTGACACCTATCCAACAATGGAGATTTCGAACCCGACCTGCCGCTCCGAGCACGAAGCGAGTGTGTCCAAAGTCAGTGATGATCAGGTGTTCTACCTCATGGCTCGCGGCCATTCCGAAGAAGAAGCGTTGGCATTGATTGTCAACGGGTTCTTTGAACCATTTACTCGGGAACTTCCGATGGAATATGCGGTTGAACTCAACAAGTTGATGGCGCTTGAAATGGAAGGCAGTATTGGATAGTTAGGAGTTGCTTACATGGCTTACTCGGACCTTGAAGTTCCAGACCGTGCCGACCATTTGTGGCGTTACACACCTTGGCACAGAATCCACCCTGGTGGCGAAATCTCAGATGTTCCAGAGGCAGGGGGTGCTGTCATCGATTTGCACTCACTCGACGGTTCGACTGAGCCTGGTGGCGTATCTCTAGAGGTCGCTACGGCTGAAGATTTGGAACGACTTTCTGTCAACGGTGAAGAAGACATCAGCACACAATTCATCAAAGCACTCGCGGATGGTAATGCGATTGTCTTGCGCGTCGAACGGAAAGCCAAACCGACTCAACCCGTATTGCTAAACATAGAATGCCAAGGTGATATTGCCGCCTTGCATTTGCTCCTAGACATTGGTGAGATGGCCGAATTACAACTCATCACTAGAATCACAGGGGATGCAGGTTGGGCTGGAATTTTACGCCAAGGAATCTTTGGAAATGCTTGCAATGTCAATGATATCGTCATCAACCACATGGGTGAAGGGCGGCTATTGCGAACCGATGGCATCCATTTGGGAAGGGATGCACAGGTCAAGTGTGGAGCAGTGGGTTCTGGTGCCAGTCGATGTAAGGCTGACCTGCGATATACGATGGATCAGGTCGGTGCAACTCTCAAGGTCAATGGCAGCATTCTCTCGTTGGACGGGATGCACAATGATCACCACGTCGAAATTCTGCACCTTGCACCTCAAACATACAGCCGTTTGGATTGGCACAGTGCATGTGCTGGGAAATCACGCACGATCGGTACCGGAATGCTGAGGATTGAGGCCGGTGCAAAAGGTGCAGATGCTGGTCAATTGTTCCACAATCTGCTACTGAGCAAAGATGCAGAAGCAGACAGTATCCCAGAACTTGAGGTCAGTGAGAATGATGTCGTGGGTTGTGGCCACGGAACAGCCAATGGCCCGGTTGATGACGATCAAATGTTCTATCTCAAAACACGAGGATTCAGTGAAGGCGAGGCCAGAGATATGTTGGTTGCAGCTTTCCTCAATGCAACCTTGACAGACATGGGTAGTGAGGTTGTTCACGAACACCTGCTGAATATCCTGACCAGAGATTTGGCAGCCGATTTGTGAAGCCAATTCCAAACAGACCCCTTCATATCGGACCGGCCGGTCCGTAGGACCGGGGAACTCACATGTCACTCGACCTTGATGCGATTCGAGCGGATTTCCCAATCCTCTCCAGAAAGGTCTCAGGTGGTAAAGATCTGGTGTATCTGGACAATGCCGCAACAACCCAAAAGCCGCAATCCGTCATCGATGCGATGACCCACTATTACGAGCAATCGAATGCCAATGTTCACCGCGCAGTCCACACTTTAGCGGCCGAAGCGACCGAGCAATACGAGTCGGCCCGAGATACCTTGGCCGATTGGTTTGGAACCACACGTGACAACCTGATTTTCACCAGTGGCACCACCGAGGCCATCAATCTGGTCGCTTGGGGTTGGGCACGTTCAAACCTCAACACAGGTGATGCTGTGGTCATCACTGAGATGGAGCACCACGCCGATATTGTCCCTTGGCAGTTGTTGGCTGAAGAGAAGGGCATTGAGATTCGAGTCGTACCAATCGATACGGAAAGTGATACCCTTGACATGGAGATTTTCTCAGCATCACTCCCTGGCTCTCGTCTGGTCTGTGTCGTTCATACCTCAAACGTGCTAGGTGTGGCCAATCCAGTTGCAGAAATTATCTCGCAATCGCATGATTGCGGTGCCAAAGTTCTGATCGATGCCGCTCAGGCAGCTCCACACGAGAAAATCGATTTCACAGCCATGGGAGCGGACTTCGTTGCCATTAGCGGCCACAAGATGTGTGGCCCTACTGGCATAGGCTGCTTGCTGGCCACATCGGAAAGCATCGAAGAAATGGAACCATTCATGTCAGGTGGAGACATGATTGAAACCGTCACAATGGAGAAGTCGACCTTTGCAACTGGTCCTCAAAAGTTTGAGGCTGGAACTCCAAAGATCGCTGAAGCAATCGGATTTGCTGCGGCTGCAGAATACCTTTCAAAACTCGATATGAAGGTCGTTCACAGCCACATTCGTGGATTGGCGACATATACCGCATCAGAACTTCAATCAGTCCCTGGCATAACGGTCTATGGAGACCATTCGGTTCCAGAAGGCAGTGGAGTTGTGTCTTTCCTTCACGATTCGATTCATGCCGAAGATTTGGCCAGATTCATGGATGCAGGAGGATTTGCGATGAGAACTGGACATCACTGTGCTCAACCCCTCTTGGATGCGTATGGCGTCACCAGTACCAACCGAGTCTCGTTCTATCTTTACAATACGAAAGCGGAAGCGGCCGCATTCATCGAACATCTTCGATACATTGTCGGAAAATTCGCATAGGTGAGAACATGACGTGGCCAGAAGCCCTACAGGCGGCAATCGACGAGTTTGCCGATGTCTTTGATCCGATGGAGCGATACGAGATGCTGTTTGAGTGGGCCGCAGAGGTCAATGAGTTACCCGTCGATGAATGGAATGATGACAACATGATTCATGGTTGCCAATCACAAGCGCATGTCATGTGCCACCTTGAGGACGGGCAATTCTACATGCGCGGAGGTGCAGATGCTCAAATCGTTCAGGGACTGATGGCCATCACTTGTTTGGCAGTCAATGGTCGACCTCCTGAAGAGGTCGTAGATTTGGAGCCGACCTTCGTCGATGAGATGGGTCTCAAGGCCTCACTAACACCCAGCCGTTCGAACGGCTTCCTCAATATGTTCAAACGGGTCCAAGACGAGGCGCGTTCACTAATGGGGGACGCGTGATGAGTGACAAGCAGGCTGTTTTGGATGCCCTACAGATTGTAGATGACCCTGAATTGGAGATTAGTATCGTCGAATTGGGATTGGTCTATGACGTCCGCTTCGAGGACACACATGTCGAGGTCGATATGACGCTAACCAGCCCCGGTTGCCCGGTTGCTCCCGAAATCATGGCCGCAGCTCACCGTGCAGCATTGACCGCT
>CALCEF010000217.1 GCA_937901365.1 uncultured euryarchaeote
CGCGCCATCAGACAAATGTCCGAATTGCAACTTGCCACTGGTATCAGCAGAAAGTGTATCACTGTACACTGAGGAAGAATAGCCCTGAGGATCAGCGGTGTGCTAGTGTGAGGTTCTTCCACATATCCTCTGGAACTTCCATGGCTAGTCGCAGTCCACCCATCGCACCCAATTCTAGTGGGTCTTCAACAGTTAGAACTTCGACCTCTCCTAGATCGGCTAGTCGCTCTTCAATCAAATCGCCCAAGCCAGCGATTCCTGAACCGCCACCTGCAAGAATCATATTACGGCGGAAGGCATCATGATATTCTGGATTCGATCCTGCAACCAATTCCTTAACACCATCAACAATTGGGTTAACGATTGATTCACACGCTGAACTGATGCAATCTGTGATGTCAAGTGACATTGCTTTGCCTTCAATCGAAAAGTCGACAATGATTGGCTCATCGGGTTCCGCACCAGGTACGAATGAATGGCTTTCCTTCCAGCGGCGAGCCATGTCCTTGGTAATTTGTGCACCATTGTACTTTAGTTGAATTTCTTCGATAATTCGTGCATCAATGTGATCGCCGGCGAAATTGATGTGCATTTGGTCAGCCGGTGTTGGCACAGTTCCGTATACGCGGCACAAATCTGTCGTACCCGCGCCGATATCGATGACAAGTGTGTGTTCAATCTTGTCAAGGGCATACGCAACTGCGAATGGTTCTGAGATAATCATGCATGCATTCACACTACCAGCTGCTGCATCGAAAATTGCTGTTTTGTCAACGTGGCTTGCCTCAGCTGGTGCCCCAATAACTGCGACGACACGATTGTAGTCTTCTGGATCACCCAAACCGATGATATTGGTAATGAAGTGGGCAATGAATTTCTTATCTTCCGCTGTATCCTTGATGACACCGTGTTCCAGTGGGCGGAAAAGATTGAGCGCTAGCCTATTTTTTAGAGCCTCTTCGCCAAACAAAACATCTCTCTTCAGGAATCCCTTGGCAATTTGGTCCTTGGGTGTGCCAATCACTGTTAGCACCTTTTCGTCGTGTCCATCACTCGATACCATTACGGAACGGAAGGTTCCCAAATCGACCCCGATGTAAAGTGTCTCATCAGCCATATCATCTACCTGCGGTAGAGACCCAGTCAATCCGGTATTTCAACCATGCCCAACATGTCGTTCCATTCTAAGGAGGTGCTGAGTCCTCAAACCCAGTGTTGGCAACCCTCACACCACCAAGCACTATACTCGGTGAACAGAGGTACATTGATGCCACAATCAGGGCATTCTTTGACTGCGTTATCGCCAAAAATATCGATGACGATTCGTACGTGATCTTCATCTGAAATACCAAGGTTCTGACGCATTGCCCAAAGCATCTGATCTTCACTTGGAGTAATGATACCATCTGCCAATGCAATTTTGATAACCTGATGATAGTCCTCGTAAACTTGGATTTCGTCCGGATCTAGGGTGACACCCAATCGTTCTACGGACATGTTCTTACCACCCGGATCATCGACATATATCACTAAACTATCAGAGTCCAATTTTACATCTCGAAGTTCAATTGATACGCTATTGCCTTCGGCAGATGCATGTACCAATTGGCTCGTGCGATTGATGATTGATGCAATATTTCGAGCAGTTTCTTGGAGATTTCGTCCGCGCTTCCACCCAAGAGCATCGTCCTCATTGATGACGTAAAATTCAGTACCGCGGCCAGGATATTCAATACGTATTTCCTCTCCACCATCGAATACATTATCTGAAATGTGGATGGCACCAACCTGAGTTTCGAGTAGGTTATCATCCTCGTCAAAAGCAATCATCAACGGCTTCCTTTCTTCCTCTGCGGCGTTGTATTGACCTTGCATTCCCGACATCCATTTATCTTGAAGTCTAAACAAAGACTCCTTCTGTTCTGCATCTAATCCGTCATCGACACCAAGAACACGCGCAAGACCGCTTCCAGATTCCATTTCCCTCTTGAATTCCTCTAATTTTTCAGAATCCCTAGAT
>CALCEF010000218.1 GCA_937901365.1 uncultured euryarchaeote
CAGACGAGCACGAAAGGCTCACCGTGATCGACCAACACGTTCCACGACGCGAGGTAGTTCATGTGGGCACCTGGGTGCGACACGATGAGGGGATTTCCATCGGCCTTCGGCAACGGTACGTTGCAGAAAAACTGGTTATCCTTCCACAGCATCACACACACCTCGCATGACCCTCAGGGACCACTCTGAAGATTCTCTTCGTCTGTCTCGCGAGCCTGTGATAATCGCTCGCCTTGCCTTGTGCAAACCTATCTCCCTTGGCGGTGTCGATGAGGATGTCTTTGTGCAACGTCACAATGTGTGCCGTGCACAGTTTGCCACTCTCATCGGGCTCGTATGGGGGGTCATGGGAATAGAAGCACAGCAAGAACAAGTCATCGTGTTCGATGAGCTCGTCAATATAGTACTCAAGTCTCCTCAAATCGTTGTTACAGTACGCCAGTTGCATCCCGTAGGGTGCCAGCGCTTTGGACCATGAATGGGGGGATTGCGAGTTGATGATGGGCATGAAATCCTCAGGCCCGACATCTGCTCCAGTGGCCCTTGCAAGCATCGCCAATGTGGTTGGCACACAGGTTGGACCTGTCTGCCTGATGTGCTCCAACTCAAGGTCGTCAAAGAACGGCCCTTCGGGCTCATTCTCGTCTGCAGCATCCCACAAAGGCGCGCTCGCGTTCGGCTTCCAAAGAAGACTCATTCCCAGTCCTCCTCGAAGTCATCTGGCCATGAAGAAGGGTCGTCGCTCATGTTGAGGCCTTGGCCTTCTACATGCTTGGCGAAATCCTTCACTCTCAGTTTCCCATATTCGGTTTCAACTGCAATATTCGCAGCTTTCGCTTCAATTATTTTCGTTATGGCAATTATCATTTTCATTACTTCCTTTACTATCATATTTCTCAACTCACTGGTACTCCCAATCTTGATCTGGAATGCCTCCAGGCCAGTTCTCATCCATCCACTGCGCCCTTTCCAATTTCTCAACGTCTTCGAGATAGGCAATTGACCAGATTCTCGTGTCGTCGATGCAGAGGTTCAGCAGGGAGTATAGCGCGGCTGGAAATGTGTCATCATCCGCCTTCATGTAGCAAAAATAATCTTCAGTGAAATGGGTATCTCTGCCACCATACTTGGGGACATGTTCGGGGCAAATCCACATGGAGCCCAAACTGTGGCTGATGCCACTGGGCATGATGTTGGGAATTGGCCTTGTAATGAATCTCGTACCGTATTTGTCCGTGACTTCCTTAACGTGAGCCTCCATCTCTCCTGGGCAGAGCCAGAACTCGTTCTCGAAACAAATGTCGAACGAGAACGTGTGTCCATGCGAACCCTTCACAGTGACTGTGTAACCATCAATAGTGATGTGCTCAGAGTCGTGAATGAATTGCATGACTGCCAACCAGTGCTCTCTGAGTGCCCTGAATTCACCTGACTCGTCCTCTTCCTCAAAGTGGACATCTGGGTTCATTGCGGTCAAGCAAAGCTCCCACTCTGGCCACGTATCCCAAGGCGTACCCTGTTGGATGTTGGCTTGGTTGTAGGCCACAAAAATGGTCATGATATTCTCTATCTGCGAGAAGTTCGCATTGTTGTGGTCAATCATTTCATCTGGTGGGATTATTCCCTTGCTATTCTGGTTCTTATCATTCATATTATTCATCTCCATATCTATTTCTTTTCATTTTCATTTTGTTTGTTAAATTGGTGGGCGTGCCGGGATTTGAACCCGGGTCAGAAGGTTCGCACACTCCTGTGATATCCGCTACATTCACACGCCCTTGTAGCAGACTCAAACCGGTGAGGGTGCCCGGAGTCGAACCGGGATCTAGGGGTTCGAAACCCCCTATGCTATCCATTACACCACACCCCCAAGACGGGCGTCATCGCAAAGGAAACGCCCTCCGGTTCAAAGCCAAGAGAGGGGTATAACGCGGGATTACATGGTTTCGAATGCACGCTCATGGGATCGATCTCGTCGGCGATGCCGATCCCACCTACTGAACTGTCCCGTGTGCATTTGACTCACCTTTTCCTCGCAGCGAAGTCCCATAGGGGGGACTCCCTTAAAAAAGTTTCGTTTTTTTGTCCGAAATATCACACTTGTATGGAAAAATTACCTTTTTCTAACAACAAAGTGGAATTACCCGTAGGGTAATAATAACAATATAATGGTATTATTTTAATCTTAATAATACCAATTTGGATTAAGATACGCTGAAATGGATACCTGAGCCATCGACATCGAAGGAGTCGGCATCATCTGGTGCCTGCCCACCCTGGTCGAGAACTGCATCCTTGGCGCGAACCTCTGAAACGATGTGATCCCAATCGCTTCCGAGAAGTTCAGGATTGCCTTCATCCAACCAAACGGACAGG